>NZ_BAAGGP010000043.1:0-24266 GCF_054658615.1 Pseudolactococcus yaeyamensis | reverse complement strand
GCGCGGATCTGTGACGCTTTCTAAATACGCGTAGATTTCGTACATCATGAACTCCCTTAATAGCTTTTCTTTTACTTTAACATAAATAGAGATACTAGGGAACTATTTATTTCATGCGTTTGTCGTGTATTTTTAAGATATCGCTTTCAATAAACTAGAATTTTTGTTATAATAAATTTAGTTATGATGCTTATCCCCTGATGGTATCGTGAGGAAGTTGATGTTTAGATACAAATTTGACAGAAAGGAACTGAGTCATGTATAATCTTGTAGCACAGCACAGCACAGCACAGCACAGCACAGCACAGCACAGCACAGCACAGCACAGCACAGCACAGCACAGCACAGCACAGCACAGGTAAGTTGTAATATGGTAAGCTATCCTTATCGTGATTTTTGTGATGATTCATGAATTAAGTTTGGAATTTGGGAAAAAGCTTTAGGTGAGTTCTTAAATTTAAAGTTTAATTGATTAACGTTACAGAAAATAAAAATATAGAAAAAGAGGAAATTATGGAATTTTCAAAATGCAAGAAAGCATTGGCAGCAGTAACTATCGCTAGTGCATTGACAGGGGCAGCTTTACTAGTTGCACCAACTGACTTTGCAACGACAACTGTCGCTTATGCAGCGACATCATCAATTGACTTTAGTCAAGTTGATGCAGCCATTGCTAAGTACAACGCTTTGAAGGAGGCTGATTATACAGCCACTTCATGGGCAAATCTTAAGCAAGTAGATCCAACTTTTAAACAGGTTTCTAAAATGGTTTCAGAAATGAAAAATCAGACAGATGCTGTGATTGAAGAGGCTGGATACGGAACAATTGCTGAAATACAAGCTAAATTAAACGATTTTGCTACTTTGCTTAATACTGGTATAGATACAGTGTTGGTTAAAAAATCTGAAGTTGTGAACATTAATTTCACAGCTATCAAAGCAGCGATTGCAAGATATAATGCTTTGAATCAAGCTGATTATACTCCTGAATCATGGGCAGCATTTCAAGCTACTCTAGTTTATGATGGTGGTGAGGCGTTTGATGTTGCTGAATATGCTCAGCAAGTTGCAGAACTTGAGGCACTTTCACCTGATGAATTGGTTTATTACCTAAGAGCGACAGGTGTGACTGCTACAGATTTGCAAAATGAACTTGACAATAACGCAGCAGCACTCAATGAAAGAATTGACATCTTAGTTGCTGCTTCACCAGCGCAACCGCAAACACAACTTGCTAATACTGGTGCTTTACCAACAACATCAGCACCAGCAGGTGCGGTAGCAAAAACAAACGTTGCAAAAGAAACTTCTCTTGCACCGCTTGCCCTTCTTGCATCAAGTGCCTTGGCTATCTTAGGTTCCGCTGCTTATAAAATTCGCAAAGAAAATTAAGCATGATTTGTAAAAGACTAAGTGACAATTCTGTTGTTACTTGGTTTTTTATTATATAATGGTAAGAGATACTATAAAGTGAGATAGAAAATTGATATAAAATGAAACGTAGTCAAAAAATTAAAAAAACTAATAATTCAAAAAAACAGATCAGCACGCTGATTTTAATTGTCGCAAGTCTTGTTATGGTATCAACCATCATTTTTCTTGTACAGAACCAGAGTAAATCTAAACCTAAACCGAATAATAATCAGGTTCTTAACAATCTTCAAGTGATTAAGAAACAGTCTGAATCATCTCAAGGTAAAATTAAACCGATGCAAGAGAACAATCTTGATTTTGATGAAAAACTTGATCAAATCGGGCAAGTTGTCATTGACAAAGTTGGCTTGGATTTACCGATTGTTAAGGGGCGGGGGAAAGAAGATGGTACTGGTTTTGACAAGGCAATTTATGCCTGTACCAATAAAAAAGATCAGATTTTAGGTGTTAATAATTATGTTTTATCTGCTCACAGTACCTATCTATCAGCAACGGATTATTTCAGTCCGCTCTTAGTCAATGAAGACGGCAGTTTTGATATGGCACAGCCGATAGTGTTGGAAAAGCTGAAATTAAAAGCTGGTGACGAGATAACAATTAAGCAATACTCTGACAATATGAACTATCGTTTTAAGGTTACTCAATTATTCGTTGATGAAGGTCAGGGGAATTTTATTGCAACATATGAGGCGATGGGCGATAGAGTAAATCAACCTCAGTTGACCTTATACACTTGTTCCGATATTGATGGTAAAAATCGTCTGGTTATACAGGCAGATTTTCTGGATAAGACTAGCTTGCCAGCATAAGGTAACTTAAATCAAGCTGAACTGCTAACTTTTAATAAGGTTGGCAGTTTTTTTTTAGGCAAAAGTATCGTATAATGGTAAGTAATGAAATCAAAAAATAGTTCTCAAAAAAATAAATCTCATAGCGCCTTAGATAATCCATCTAAAGCAATTTTAAAACGTGTCAATGTCCTGTTTTTCTTTATTTTTGCTTTATTCTTGATTTTAGTCGGTAGACTATATCAGATGCAAATTGCCAATAAAAGCTTTTACGACAAGAAACTAGAGACCTCAGGTTCTTTGTCAACGGTTACGGAAGGCACAGCGCGCGGTCAAATTTATGATGCCAAAAATGTCCCTCTGGTTTCTAATCAAGTGGTACAGACCATTAATTTTACGCGTAGCAATACGATGACGGCAGAAGAGATGCGTCAAGTTGCGATTAAGCTTGTCAGTGTGATTCCAGATTCAGTTAAGACAGATACCCTGACTGAGCGTGATAAAAAGGATTTTTTCTTAGCTAATCCTGAAAATTTAGCCAAAGTCCAAGCGCAATTATCAGCAAAAGAACGTGTTCATTCCAAAACAGGTGAGAGATTATCTGAGGGAGAAATCTATGCTAAATATGTCAAAAAAGTGACTGATGAAGAGATCGCTTATGATGCGGATACAGAATTAGCTGCCAAACTCTATAAGCGGATGAATGCCACTTCTAATTTTGCGACGACCATTATTGCCTCAGGCAACTTTACAGCTGAACAACAAGCGACGATTGCCGAAAATGAGCGCTCATTTAAAGGAATTTCAGTCGGCACGACTTGGGAGCGAGAGTATGCCGAGTCGCCTTTGACCAGCATTTTAGGGACTGTAACCAGTGAAAAAACGGGTATTCCGGCAGAAAGTCTTGATGAGTATCTGAAAAAAGGTTATTCACGTAATGACCGTGTCGGCACTTCATACTTGGAAAAAGGCTATGAAGATGAACTTCATGGAATTAATGCTGTGAAACAAATTACGGTTGATAAAAATGGTAATGTGACAGGTGAGAAAGTCCTGAAACAAGGCGAAAAAGGTAAGAACCTGAAGTTGACCATTGATTCAAAATTCCAGCAGGGGGTGCAAGATATTCTGAAAAATAATTTTGCGGCACTCCAAGCTGAAGGATTCGGTGGATTTTCAGATGGTGCTTACGCTGTTGTTATGAACCCTACAACGGGTGCTATCTATGCGATGGGTGGCATTAAGTACGACCAAACAACGACTGCCATCACAGATGATGCGCTAGGTACGATTAAACACGTCTTCGTCCCAGGATCTGTGGTCAAGATGGGGACGATTGCAGCAGGTTGGGAAAATGGTGTCTTATCTGGCAATCAAATCTTAAACGATCAACCGATTGCCATTCAAGGGTCATTAGTGAAACAGTCATGGTTCACTAATGGTATGTCAACACCGATTTCTGCTGTTCAGGCTTTGGAATATTCCTCTAATACCTATATGATTCAGACGGCGCTAAATATTCTGGAACAGCCTTATCAGCCGGGGATGACGATTTATACCTCTAAACTTGAAGAGTCATTTAAAAAAATTCGGAAAACTTATGGTGAATTTGGCTTAGGTGTTCCGACGGGGCTTGATATTCCAGGAGAATCAACTGGTTTTAACGGTATAGATCAGACAGCAGCCAATTATTTGGATGAAAGTTTCGGTCAGTATGATAACTATACCCCTTTGCAGTTAGCTCAGTATGCAGCGACCATTGCCAATGATGGCAAACGTGTTGCCCCACATCTAGTGGAAGGTATCTATGATAGCAATATGGACGGCTCTCTAGGAGGGCTAACTAAAGCGATTGAGGCCAATACTCTGAATATCGTTGAGATTTCGCTTGAGGATGTGAGCCTACTTCAACAAGGCATGTACCAAGTGACACATGGTGGTAGCATGGCGACCGGTAAAGATATGATGGTCAATGCGAGTGTGAACATCAGTGGGAAAACCGGAACATCAGAGACGTATAGACTCGATGCCAACGGCAATCAAGTCTATCTGTCAGTGAATAATGTCGTGGCATATGCACCATCTGAAAATCCACAAATCGCAATTGGTGTGATGGTACCTGATACGATTATTAAACCTGACGGTAAAACGACTCACGCCAACCAAAATATCACACGAGATATTGTCAATCTCTACAATTCAATGTACGGTTTCAAATAAAACCTAAAAATGAAAGGCTCAAATATGGCTTATTATCCAGAACCAATCGCCAAGCTAATCGAGTCTTATGCCAAATTACCCGGTATTGGTCAAAAAACGGCAACACGTCTGGCTTTTTATACGATTGGGATGTCGGATGACGATGTTAATCAGTTTGCAGCCAATCTTTTGTCGGCTAAACGTGATCTCCACTTCTGTAGCATCTGCGGGAATCTGACGGATGCGGACCCTTGCAACATCTGCAGTGACGAATCGCGCGATCGAACGACTATCTTTGTGGTTGAGGAATCAAAGGATGTCCTTGCTATGGAAAAGATTCGGGAATATAAGGGTCTCTACCATGTCCTGCATGGGACGATTAGCCCGATGAATGGTGTCAGCCCAGATGATATTAATGTTAAAACCTTAATTATGCGATTGATGGATAGTCAGGTCGCTGAGGTGATTATCGCTACCAATGCGACAAGTGATGGTGAGGCGACTGCCATGTATTTGGCGCGCATCATTAAGCCCGCGGGGATTAAGGTGACGCGTCTGGCGCGTGGTCTTGCTGTTGGCAGTGATATCGAGTATGCCGATGAAGTCACGCTGAGTAAGGCGGTTGAGAATCGGCAGGAGATTTAACAAGGAAAACGATATAATACTCTCCTAGATGATGTTTCTGGGGAGTGTTTTTTGTTTTGAACGGTTACTAAGTCAGCATCGTTCCTTACTTGAAAGATATTTTAATTTTTAGAATTGCTACAAAATTGAAATTTATAACATATTTACTTGACAGCGTTTTCATTTAGTTGTATAATTATTGGCATAAGAGCTAAATAGTTGGTTTTGCAAACGAATCAAAAGTAAAAATTAACTATTTTGTACTCTTGTAAGTTGTTTATTTTTCGATTTGTACACTTTGATTCTGGGGTGTACCACGTAGAGAAAGGAGATGCTTATGAAAAAAGTATCTGAAGAAACAATGCGCCAAGTGAATGGTGGAGGTGGTGTGTGGTCTTGTAACAACTGTGGCTATTCAGGCTATGCTTCATCTTATGGATATGCTCTTGATAGTGCTAATTTCCATCAAGCTTATACAAGGCATTCTGTTACTCTTAGATATACCGGGTAACAAGTATTTATTATGAGCCTCTTCTCCTAACTTATCAGATGTCCAGATGAAAGAACAATGATATAAAGGGAGTAAGAGGTCTTTTTTAAGTCAAAGAATATAAGAAAAATATGAAAAAGTTACAATTATTGCTGTTTTTCGTGCTCTGCTTTTTTATGATGGGATGTAGTCAGATAAAAAAGATAGAAAAAACAGATACGAACGAGAAAGTACCTAAGTATACCTTAACTAATACGACCCCTAAGACAAATTATGCTCAGAAAACCATAACTTTACCTGATGGTATGACACATATTTTTGATTTGAAGGTGGATGAAAAGGATAAAATTCGAATCGCAGTTACAAATTCCAATCAAGATAAAATTTCAATCTACGACTCACAAGATAAAGGGGGGACTTGGCAGGAAGTTGTTACGTTGACTGATGAATTTAAAGCACTAAATATTGCTTTTTTAGATGTTCGTTTAGGAACTGGTAATCGCGCTGTTATTGATGTGAGGCTGGAAGAACACGATGATGAGCAAGATGGAAATCATGATTTATCTGGACTACCCCATAAAATTTTCTACGTAGATAGTCAGAATCGAATTTCAGAGGCACCAAAAACGGTTAGTACAACTGCATTGGAAGTTGGAACAGTTGCTTTAGACTGGATTTCTGATACTGAACTTCTTGCAGTAGGAGAGGAACAGTTAGGCATTATCAATGCTAAAACAGGAAATTTCACGCAAATTGTAAAAGAAAGAATTCAATCATCCGCAGAAAAAAATGGTTTTCTATATGTTGTAACAGATGAAAATCAACTTCAAAAGATTGATTTAGCGAAAAAGAAAATTATCAGTTTAGATAAAAACTTTCAAGTTGTGACAAAAATTTTACAGACCGATAAGACAAGCAATCCATCATTTTCGTTGAGTTCTAAAACAGATGATATTCTGTATTTAAATACACCAGATAATATTATCGAGATAAATGGTGAAGAATCAAGTGTCCTCATGAAGAAAAAAGGCTTGAAAATTGGAAGTCCAGGTAGCTATTTGGAAACGTTTGTACCGATTGGAGCAGAAGATTTCATAGCTTTGGTAAATGGCGAGTCAATCTGTTATTATACACCGACTGATGAAGTAGTTGTCAAAGAGAAAGAGAAGCTTAAAATTTTTGCTTTGAAAAATGTAACAAATGGTAAAAATTTCACCTTATCAAGTCAAGAACTAGAGGAAGTAATCTTTGAATATGAGAATCGTTATCCTGATATTGACGTTGAATTGACCTATGGGACAACTCAAAATTTGTTTGGTGGGTTTGATGTAGCGTTAGATGATGCGCTACGGTTATTTAATACACAAATAGTAGCTGGTGATGCACCAGATATCGTCGTTTTAGATAATCTAAATGCTCAGAAATATATTGATAAGGGAATGCTGGTCAATCTTTCAGATATTGTGACACCGTTGTCTTCTAAAGATTATTTTATGAGCGCCTTTGAAGCCTATAAACAAAATGATAAGTATTATGGTCTTCCTCTCTCTTTTTCGGCAACGACAGCTCTCACTAAAGGGGAACTTCAACTGGATACATCGAGTTTGAATCGTTTAACGAAAAGTGTCTTGGCATTATCAGATAAAAAAGAAAATACGATTTTTATATCAGATTTCTCTTTAGAAATGATTTCAGGCTTATATCGGTATTATATATCGAAAGTACCACAGCAGATAGATCGAAAAGAGATTGAAATGTTTTATCAGAATATAGAGTCGCTTTATCAAACATTTGATAAAAAAGAAGTAGAAGTGCTTGAAAAGAGGTTTAAGGAAGAACATGGTGGTTGGCTAAGTAAAGTGGATGCCATGCCTGTTTTTTCTAATCCATCGGCTTGGGACATCCTCAGTTTTAATGCTTTGTTGACAATACAAAATTTTGGAACGCCTAGTTCAACTTTAGAAATGGCGTTACTAAAATCAGTAGGTTATAGTCTAGAGGGATTGGGAAAGAAAAATCAAGCCTTATTGATACCGCATCAATCACTTGCTATTTTAAAGACAAGTCAAGTGCAGTCGCTTGCGAGAGATTTTATTGCTTCTAGTTTAAAACCTGAGGTACAAAAAACGTTTAACTCTAATGCGCCTGTATCAAAGATTGCCTATCGGGATATCTACCAAGCCAATGTTATTCCTTCTGCAAAAGTGAATTATCCAAATCCAACTGCTATGATTGGAGAAGGTGAAAATCAAGTAAAGGCAACAGTGCCAGAAATTAATGACAAGATGATTGAAGAATGGGTTGATTATCTGGATAAGGTCAAGATACCATCTATCATAGATGATAAGGTCTTTAGAATCATCATTGAAAATCTAGACGATATCGTAGAAGAAAAAACAACAGCTAAGGTAGCAGCAGATAAAGCTTATCAAAAACTGCAGTTGTATTTGGCAGAGTGAGCATAAAATACTAATTTTGAATCATAGAAAGAATTTAGATTAATGCGAGGAATTAAGCAACACGAGCAAAAAGATTGCGGTATTGCCTGTTTAGCGACGATATTTCGATATTATGGAATTCGAGCAAGCTATGTTAAGTTAAGAGAATTAGCACAGGTTGATGCGAATGGTTCTTCCTTATTAGCTCTGACTGAAACGGCGAGACATTATGGTTTTGAATCAGATGCACTTCAAGGCTCAATAGAAGAGTTGCAATCTGGTATCCAAAGTGGTGAGCTAAAGTTACCTATAATAGCACATATTATCAAGGATGAAGTGTTAGAGCATTATGTTGTGATACGCAAAGTGACTGTTGATAAAATTATGATTTTTGATCCTGCTAAACAAGAAATGACACTAGACTTATCAGATTTTATCAATATATGGACTGGCTTTATTATCACTTTAAGTGAAAATGATGACCTTAAGAAAGTCAATGAATCTAAAAATAGATATCAGCGTTATTTTAGTCTGATTTTCACAAAGAAAAAGTATCTATTAGGAACTTTGCTATCATCTTTCTTTTTATCTGGAGTTGCGGTTATAAGTAGTCAGGTCTATCAAAAAGTAATTGATGGTTATATCTTAAATAACGCTACTAGTAGACTTAATGCAGGTCTCTTTCAAAAATTTTCTAGTCAAATAGACCAACTTTTCGGCAGTTTGAATCAATTATTTTTCGCTTTCATTGTTATTTGTATTGTACAAGTTATCTTTTATGTTGTGAGGAATTTATTTATTCTTAGGCTGTCTAAGAAAATTGATACTGAACTGATGAATGATTTTTTTGAACATCTGACCGATTTACCTGTGTCATTTTTTACAAATCGAACAACTGGTGATATCTTATCGAGATTTCAAGATTTAAGTGATTTGCGCTATCTATTTTCCAGTGCAGGTATCGGTCTCGTTATGGATTTCTTCACGGCAGTTGTAGGTGCGGTAATTCTCTGGGAGATTAGTATTCCCTTGTTTCAAATGGTGCTTGTGATTTTGGCAGTTTACTTACTTGTCACGCTTTGCTATTTCAGACCGATAAAAAAATTAAATTTTGAGACGAAAGAAAACTATGCCAAAGTGTTATCGCAAGTTAAAGAGGCAGTTGATGGCATTGAAACTTTTAAATCTGTTGCGCCTCCTCAAATGATTCAAGATAAATTTTCCAAGCAAATGATTACTTTTTTAAATAAAAATTTTAAATTGGGATTTTTGGAAAATTTACTTTCAGCTAAGATAATGGGAGTAGAGAGTATCGGTATTTTGGCAGTTTTATGGATGGGAAGTCATCTTGTTTTAGCGGGAACCCTCAGTTTGGGTGCGCTCATTTCATTTGAGACCTTGGTGTATTTCTTTATGGCACCGATGAAAAACTTGATTGATACATTTCCAATGATTCAAAAGGCAATGGTAAGCTTGGAACGAGCTGAGGATGTTTTTGAGACGACTCGTGAGATGGCAACACATCACGGACAAGAAAAGTTAGTCAAAGTTGAGACGATTGCTTTTGAAAAAGTTAGCTTTGCTTATGGGTATCGAGAAAATATTTTAGATAATTTATCATTTACATTAAAAAAAGGTAAGACTTACGGTTTCATCGGTTCGAGCGGTAATGGTAAGTCAACCATTATGAAGTTAATGTCCGGTTTAACCTCCCTTAAAACAGGCATGATTTTCATCAATCAGAAACCTATCTCAGATTTTGAGTTATCAACTTTACGTCATGCTGTTCATTATCTGTCACAAAATGTTTTTCTCTTTAATGGTAGATTAAGAGATAATCTTTTTTTGAAGGAAGAACTCACAAATACGACTTTACTTGAAACAGTTTATAAAGGTTGTGTACTAGATGAGTTTATCGGACTTGATACCTTCGTCAGTGATAACGCCCAGAATCTATCAGGCGGTCAAAAACAAAGGATTGCTTTAGCACGTGCCTTGTTACAGGAACCGTCAGTATTGATTTTAGATGAAGCAATTAATCAATTAGATCAGGAAATGGGGCAATTCATTTTAAACTTTATCAGAACACAATTTCCAGAGATGATGTTGATTCAAATTGTTCATAATCATCAATCTTTGCTAGCGTGTCAGGATATTTTTGAGATAACTCAGGGTAAACTTTTACTTGTTAAACAGGTATGAAATAAATGTTAAGAGGTGACTAGTATCAAAATAAAAGGATTAAATAAACTACATTTATTTATGCTACCTAGTTTACTGGGTGTTCTGTTTTTCTATCTTTTACCATTGCTTAAAATTTTTGGTAGTAGCCTAAGCAATTTTGCAACCAAAGACTTTGTCGGTCTGACTCATTTTCAGCTTGTGCTTGAGAATCAAGCTTTTCGATTAGCGACTAAAAATACAGCCCTGTTTATGCTAGTCGGACTGCCGTTATTAATGGTATCATCGCTTGGATTTGCGGAAGTTTTGCGGAAATTACCACTACATTTTCAAAACTTGAAGGTTTGGTATCTGATTCCCTTGACGATACCAGCCGCATCTTTGACTTTGTTTTGGCAGTTTTTTTTCACTCAATCAGGTATTCTTAACTCTTTTTTTGCCCATCAAATCAAATGGCTTGATTCTAATCTTGGGTTTAGTGTCGTCGTCATCATTTTTATGTGGAAAAATTTTGGTTTTATGGTAATTCTCTGGCTTGGAGGGATGATGAGCATTCCTAAGGCGATGGTTGAGGCAGCACAGATTGATGGGGCGACTTCTCGAGATATTTTTTGGCGTATCCTCCTGCCTAATCTTAAACCGACAGCTTTTGTTGTCTATCTTCTGGCAATTATTAATTCCTTTAAAGTTTATCGCGATATTTATGCCCTCGCAGGTGACTATCCTCATCAAAGTATGTATCTGTTACAACATCTATTTAACAACTGGTTTCGTGATTTTGAGCTTGATAAAATGGCAGCAGGGACAATTTTGTATCTGATTGGCTTACTTGCCATTATTTTGCCAGCCCAGAGAAAGGTGGAGAAAAAATGACAGTAAGACTTAATAAAATACTGATTTTTTTCGTTTTGCTTCTAACACTCTACCCGATTTGCTTTGTCTTTCTCGGTTCGTTTATGGGGAATGAAGAGGTTAAACAGTATCTAGCCATCTTGAACGCCAAAGATTCACAACACTATGTCTCAGTATATTTTGCTCCTAAATTTCCAACTTTACGAGCATATGTGGCCTTGTTGTTAGATACCCCTGAGTTTTTTGTTGCTTTTTGGAATTCGGTGAAGGTTGTCAGCTTGATTTTAGTTGGACAACTAGCTATTAATTTACCTGCAACATGGTGGTTTATTAGAATCAAATGGCGTGGTAAAGATTGGTTATATCGTTTGTATATTGTGTTAATGGTCCTGCCTTTTGTCGTGATGATGTTACCACAGTATATGATTTTCAAACAGTTCAATCTTCTGGATAAACTTGCAGTATTGATTTTGCCAGCAATTTTTTCAACGTTTTCTGTCTTTATTATCTATCCATATTTTCGAGCTATTCCACAAGAATTGATTGAGTCTGCACAAATAGATGGTGCAACAGAGTGGCAAATTTTTTACAAAATTGGTTTGCCCTTGGCGATGCCAGGGATGATTATTTCGGTTGTACTGAACTTGATTGAATATTGGGGGAGCGTGGAGCAAACACTTGCTTTTGTCAAAGATAAGACACTCTGGACGATTCCTTTATTTGTCTCTAGTATTCAGACTAGTAAACCAGTTTTAGCCTTTGTTTCAGCAGTAGTAGCAATGATTTTACCCTTACTTGTCATGCTGATTTTTCGACAGGATTTGACAAACGGTTTATTAAATAATGCAGGAGAAAAGCAATGAAAAACATCTTGAAACAAAAAAAATTGCTAACTGTCTTGGGTGTTTTTATGGCGCTAATGCTAGGCTTTACATATTTGTCAAAGGCGACTCATCGTTTAACAATACCAGAGGTGACAGTTACACAGCTTACATCGGGTGAGCTAACTGAGAATTTCATGTCAACAGGAACAATTGGCAAATTAAAAATGATTCCAATATTTGTAGAGGAAGGACAAAAGACGACAGCAATTTCTGTGCAAGTCGGGCAAGTGGTTGAAGTTGGTACACCCTTGATGACAGTTGATTTGACGACTTTAAATCAGCAAGTTGCTAAACTTGAGCAAGAAATTAACACGCAAAATCTACTGATTGCTGCAAATGTTCAACAGGTTCAATCCAGTCAAAGTACTAAAGTTTTACGCATTACCCAAGCACAAGAAACTTATGCGACGGTCGTAGCACAGCAAGAAACGACTGTTATGAATGCACAAAATGAATTGAGTCAAGCGCAGGCTGATTATGCAAATGCAAAGGAAAATAGAGATGGTTTGAAAGTGATTGTTTCAGAAAAAGAAAAAAATCTGAAAATAGCACAAGATATGCGAGATAGTGGTATTTTACAAGCCAAACAAGCTATAGAATTAGCTCGGGCTGAACCGGATTTACCAACTTCCGACAGTGGTATTGCGTATTTGACTGTGATGCAGTTGACACAAGAGTTACAAAAATTGAAAACTTTGCAAACTGAAAAAGGTGTCATTAAATCAACATCAGTTGGTATTGTGTCGTCAATTACTGTAACAGTTGGTAGTAGTACGACGCCGGATGCTGCTTTTATATTAGCGGACAGTGATTCTGAGAATACGCTGACTTTTCAGATTGATAAAAGTCAACAAAATATGATAACAGTGGGGGAGATTGGCGAAGTAACCGGTGTTGGTAATAAAGGGAGTCGTAAATTTCAAGATGAAGCAACCGTTTTATCGGTAACAACTTTGACTGATAATCCGCAGTTTCTCCAAGTTCGTGTGGGACTGGGGAAGGTAGCCTTTGCCTATGATAGCTTTGCGTCTTTTACGCTAAATAAGACATCAATAACTTACGAAGCTTGTTTGCCCACAGAAGCACTACATGAAGATTCGAAAGGTTTCTATGTCCTGATTTGTGATGAAAAAGAAAATATCTCAGGCAAAGATAATATTGCTAAAAAAGTGAGGGTTGAAGTTTTGGAGCAAACAGCAATGCTTACAGCGATTGCACCAAATACTGGCCTTGATAAGGCGAATATCATCTGTGAAATCAATAAAACAATTTTTGAAGGTGATAAAGTGAGGGTGGTGGAAAATGCAACGACCACAGATAAATGAAGTGAAAAAAAAATTATTAGCCAGTCAATCAATTATTTTTTTAGTATTAGGCTTGATTTTCTATGCTAATGCAACACAATTTTTAGCACAAATGAAAGAATTTTCTCAAAATATCACACTTTATGAATCAAGAGCCTATCTTGATGTTAAAACTGCCAATCAGATCTTGACTAAAAATCAGTCATTACCTCAACCTTATCCCCTTGTTTTATGGGAAGAAGCATCGCAAGAAAATATTAGTAACCCACGTCTAAAACTCAATGTTGAAGCGACAGTTCTAACTGTTTTAGGGCGTTCAGAATTGTTACCTCTAGATAGTCAGACTTATTTAGCAACAACGGATTTAAACGGTTGTTTGATTTCAGAGAAATTAGCTGAGAAAGTTTTTCGAGATAAGGCTGTTGTTGGTAAAACGCTCACGGTTCGTGGTCATCTTTTGACTGTGCGGGCTGTTATCACAAACGTAACAGATACACTTATTATTGCGCGTCCGAGAGATGATAGTTCTGCGATATTTGATAGTAGTTTAATTAAAAAGTCCAACGAGTTAATGTCGGATAATACCTTGAAAAATAAGGTTTCGAGTCAACTACAGGTAACAGGGAAGTTAATAGATTTTCCGTTAATGACAGGGCTAACAACATTTTTGCTGTTGCTACCCTTACTATCTCTAACGTATTATTTTTATCATATTGTGCAACACTACCTACAGACAAGTGACATAACTTCAAAATGGAGGAGCGAGCATATTTTGAAAATTGTTTTAGTGTTGATTTGGTTCGGTTATCTAAAAACGATTTTACAGTTATCTAATGATTATATACCATCTGAGTGGTCAAACTTTGAGTTCTATCAACAGTTATGGCGTGATAAATCGTTGGCTATTTTACAATTTATCAAGATGCGTAAAGGAATTATAGAGATGCGGTATCTGGGTCTACTTATCAAAATTTTATGTTTAGATGTGATGGCTTTTATATCGTTTCGATTTTCTTATCAGATTGTAAAGGCAAAGTTAAAGTTGAGATGAAAGAAGTTTCAGAATATCAAGGCATATTAGTGATTTTTTGTAAAATAGATAAATTTGTTTTATGATATAATGATGTTATATATATATTTCAAGGAGACAAGATGTCAAAACAAAGTTTGATTTTATTATATGGCGGTCGTAGTGCTGAGCGTGAGGTATCGGTATTATCAGCGGAGAGTGTGATGTTTGCGGTTAACTACGATAAGTTTGTGGTGAAGACGTTTTTTATCACGCAAACGGGTGAGTTTGTCAAAACGCAAGTTTTCACTGAGACACCTGTTCAGGGAACGAAATTAATGACTAACGCAACGGTTGTTGCGGCTGATATCGTGTCACCTGCTAGTATTTATGAAGCAGGAGCTGTTGTTTTTCCTGTCCTTCATGGTCCTATGGGTGAAGATGGGTCAATTCAAGGCTTCCTTGAGGTGCTCAAAATGCCTTATGTTGGGCCGAATATCACCTCAGCTAGTGTGACCATGGATAAAATCATGGCGAAACATGTCTTTGAGTCGGTTGGTGTGCCGCAAGTCCCTTATGTGGCCTTGACGGATTTGGCTGAGCTTGACGCCAAAATCGCTGAAGTGACAGCGACCTTGACCTATCCTGTCTTTGTTAAACCGGCCAATATGGGTTCGTCTGTCGGCATCTCCAAAGTCGCGTCTGAATCTGACTTACGTTCTGCCATAGAAGAGGCGCTAAAATTCGACAGTCGCATTCTCATCGAGCAAGGGCTTGATGCGCGCGAAATCGAGGTGGCGGTGCTGGGCAATTCTGATGTGATGACGACCTTGCCGGGCGAAGTGGTCAAGGATGTGGCGTTTTATGATTACAAGGCTAAATATATCGACAATCAAATCACCATGGCAATTCCTGCGAGTATTCCAGAAGAGACGGCAGCAGCCATGCGAAAATACGCGGAAATTGCCTATCGTGCAGTTGCAGGGACTGGCTTGTCACGCTGTGACTTCTTCATGACGGCTGACCAAGAGATTTATCTGAATGAAATTAATGCGATTCCTGGTTTCACGCAGTTCTCCATGTACCCTCTTTTGTGGGAGAACATGGGGTTAGATTACTCGGATTTGATTGAAAAATTGGTTGAGTTAGCGCTTGAAGCCTTTAACATTCGGGAGAGTAAGCTTTCGGATTAAGTGGATTTTAGACAATGTCTTATGTTTTCTCATGGGAAAAATGGGAAGGACCCCTCATGTTTGAAATTGAAAAAATCAAGAAATTAAACGAGACGGAATTTCAAATCTATAATTTTCTGATGGATCATGTGGCTGAAGTCAGCAAGATGACAATTCGAGAATTAGCCCAAATGACACATGTGTCAGCAGCAACCATTGTCAGATTTTGCCGGCATCTGGGATTTGCGGGTTTTTCAGAACTTAAATTTCATATGACGCAGGCTAATCACTATGAACCCTCTTTGGAGAGCTACTATGCTAATTTTCTGGAGCTCAATTCCTTTTTGAAAGGCTTGACGGGGGCTAAGTTTCAGGAGAAACTAACTCGAGCATGCCAAATTATTGAATCTTGTGACTATACGATTTTTATGGGTATTGGGACGAGTGGCGCCCTTGCTAAGTATGGTTACAGATATTTTAATAATGTTGGCATTCAATCATCCGTGATTACTGATCCTTATTTTCCAATTGTAGGAAATGGTTATAAGAATGCTTGTATGATTGTTCTATCAGTTTCTGGTGAGACTGAGGAAATCATTATGCAATTAGACAAACTCAAGAAAAATTGTGTCAAGATTATCTCTATCACTAATGACGAAGATGGGACAATTTCTAAGATGTCAGATTTGAATTTTTCTTACTATATGATTGACGAATTTGCGAGTACTAAGGCGATTAAGCTGACAACGCAGTTACCAGTGCTTGCCTTAATTGAGATATTGGCACATCATGTGAAGATTACTAAATAAAGTAAAGACTAAGCTTGTTAAAAAGCTTAGTCTTTTTGTTTCAACTTATGAAACAAGTTTCTTTGTGACTAAAAGCTATTCCAATTTTAAAAGATGTGCTTTATACTAAGGTTAAGTAAGCGCTTGCAATGAAACTTTTATAACTAATCATAATTGAGTTTCGGCTCCTTTAGACTATGAAAAAAGATAAAACTCCGCAGACACTGTTGTGTCTTTACGTCTTTTCCTATTTTTTATAGCCCAGGGCAGTCGCCTCAACATCTTAATGGAGAATATAAATGAACAACTTTATTAACGGGACTTTGATTCCGAAAATCATGAAATTTGTTTCTACCAAACCTATGGTGGCATTTAGGAATGGTATGCTTTACACGATGCCATTTTCAATTATTGGCTCGGTTTTCTTACTACTTGCGAATATCCCAATTCCAAGTGTTGCAAAAGCAGTTGAAAATGCAGGTTTATCAACGTATTTTAATCAAGCATTTGGTGCAACGTTTGCGGTGATGGCATTTTTTGCAGCGATTGGTATTACGATTTCTTATGTGAAAGAACAAGGGATTGAGGATACTTTACCAGCTGGTATGATTTCTTTTTCTTCATTTTTACTTTTGATGAGTTCAGAAGTTGCTGAAACAAAAAGTGGCAATTTTGTAGGTAATGTGATTAACAAAGATTGGACCGGTGGTAAAGGGATGATTGTTGCCATTATCGTTGGTCTCTTTGTCGGGGTTGTCTACTCTTGGTTTATCAAACATGATATTCGGATTAAGTTACCTGATGGTGTACCACCAAATGTTGCCAGTTCTTTTACAGCCTTGATTCCTGGTTTCGCAATCACTGTCATGACTTTAGTTGTCTATATCATTTTTGACCAGTTTCACACGACATTTTTCGATTGGATTTACAAAGTATTACAGACACCTCTGCAAGGTATGACAACGACTTTACCTGGTGTGATTTTATTAGGCGTTTTGATACCACTATTTTGGTTCTTTGGGATTCATGGTTCAACAATTGTTGGCGGCATTATGGGTCCACTTTTGACCGCAAATTCTCTTGACAATAAAGCAATTCTTGATTCAGGCAAAGCATTGACTTTAGCCAATGGTGGTAAAATCGTGACCCAACAATTTTTGGACCAGTATATGACCGTAACAGGTGCGGGGATGACGATTGGCTTAGTTGTCTTCATGGTTTTCTTTGCTAAATCTCAGCAGTACAAGGAACTTGGCAAATTGTCTATCATTCCAGGATTATTTAACATCAATGAACCAGTGATTTTTGCCACACCCATTGTGATGAATCCAATTATGCTCTTACCATTTATTTTATCGCCTTTATGTTCAGGCTTACTGCTGTATTTCTCAATCTATACAGGTATCGTCCCAATGTTTGCAGGAGTTGTTGTACCGTGGACGACACCACCAATTATCTCAGGATTTTTGACAAATGGTTGGCAAGCAGCAATTTTACAAGCGATATGTTTGACGATGACTTTCTTTATTTACTTACCGTTTGCTAAGAAGATGGATCAACTCACAGTCGCACAAGAAAAAGAAACAAGCGCACAATAAACCATACGTAAACATTAAGCTAAGAGTTAAACTAAATACAACACTAAACATTGTCCGATAGTACAATAGAAAAGAGATTGGAGAGAAAAATGGCTTTAAGAAATGATTTTTTATGGGGTGGCGCAGTTGCTGCCCATCAATTGGAAGGTGGTTGGCAAGCAGGTGGTAAAGGTGTTTCTGTTGCCGATGTCATGACAGTTGGTGCCAATGGTGTGGCACGCAGGATTACAGATGGTGTCTTGCCCGATGAAAATTATCCCAATCATGAAGCAATTGATTTTTATCATCGCTATAAAGAAGATGTGGCTTTATTCGCAGAACTCGGACTCAAGTGTTTTAGGACGTCTATCGCTTGGACACGGATTTTTCCAAACGGTGATGAACTAGAAGCTAATGAAGCAGGTCTGCAATTTTATGACGACTTGTTTGATGAATGTCTGAAATATGGGATTGATCCAGTCATTACCCTGTCGCATTTTGAAATGCCTTATCATTTAGTCACTGAATATGGTGGCTGGCGGAATCGCAAGCTGATTGACTTCTTTGTTCGTTTTGCGGAAACAGTCTTTAAACGTTATAAAAACAAGGTCAAGTATTGGATGACCTTCAACGAGATTAATAATCAAGCCAACTATGTCGAAGATTTTGCCCCTTTTACAAATTCAGGGCTTAAATTTACTGACGACGAAGATAGAGAACCCGTTATGTATCAGGCTGCTCACTATGAGCTTGTGGCAAGTGCGAAAGCTGTCAAAATCGGTCATGAGATCAATCCTGAGTTTCAAATTGGGAGTATGATTGCCATGTGTCCGATTTATCCGGCGAGCATGAATCCGCAGGATATCATGAAGGCGCAGGTTGCCATGCAACGCCGTTACTGGTTTAGCGATGTGCATGCGCGTGGTCATTATCCGAGCTACCTGACGGCTTACTTCAAGCGCCGTGGTTTCAATCTCGACATCACCGAGGCTGATAAAAAAGATTTGGCAGCAGGAACAGTGGACTACATTGGTTTTTCTTACTACATGAGCTTTGCGGTGAAAGACACGGATAATGGTGCTGGTTTTGATTACGATGAGGCCAAGGAGTTGATTCGTAACCCTTATGTTGACGCGAGCGAATGGGGGTGGCAGATTGACCCGCTTGGCTTACGCTATGTGATGAACTGGTTTAACGAGCGCTATGAACTGCCCTTGTTTATCGTGGAAAATGGTTTTGGTGCAGTAGATGAGCTTGTCGATGGCAAGATTCACGATGACTATCGCATTGCTTATCTGCGTGCCCACATTGAACAAATGATAGAGGCCGTTGAAATAGATGGCGTTGACTTGCTCGGTTATACACCGTGGGGCTTTATCGATTTGGTTTCTGCCGGAACGGGCGAGATGAAAAAACGTTATGGTATGATTTATGTCGATAAAGATAACGATGGTAAAGGCACACTGAGTCGCAGTAAGAAAGACTCTTTTGACTGGTATCAAAAGGTAATTGCGACTAATGGAGAAGTGTTGTAAAGTTACAACTAAAGCAAAAATATGTCGAGTAATCTCGGCATTTTTTTGATAAAATAAAAGATATGAAAAAGAATCAGGTGTACTTATGAATTTAACCTTACATGAAGTAGCAAACGCCGTCAAGGCGCAAAACGATGTCTCAAAATATGAGAACCGTGTGCTTGGCACTATTGAGTTTGACAGCCGGCGCATCAAGTCTGGTGACATTTTCCTGCCCCTAAAGGGCGCGCGTGACGGTCACGATTTTATCCCGACGGCTTTCGAAAATGGCGCAGTTGTCACGCTTTCAGAGCAAGTGGTCGATGTTCCTCATATTTTAGTCGACAATACTGAGCAGGCTTTTCAGGATTTAGCCCGCTATTATCTGGCAAAAACGGCGGTCGATGTCATCGCCATCACTGGCAGCAACGGTAAAACGACGACCAAGGACATGACCGCGCAGATACTTGCGACGACCTATAAAACTTACAAAACGCAAGGCAACTACAACAACGAAATCGGCCTGCCCTACACCGTTCTCCACATGCCTGCCGACACTGAAAAACTGGTGCTTGAAATGGGTCAAGACCACATGGGCGACATTCATTTACTGTC
This sequence comes from Pseudolactococcus yaeyamensis, assembly GCF_054658615.1. Classification (NCBI taxonomy): domain Bacteria; kingdom Bacillati; phylum Bacillota; class Bacilli; order Lactobacillales; family Streptococcaceae; genus Pseudolactococcus; species Pseudolactococcus yaeyamensis. The sequence continues at coordinate 4,397 of NZ_BAAGGP010000043.1, read as the reverse complement.
TACTCTTGCCAAACCAAAACTTGCGGTCATCACGCTGATTGGTGAAAGCCATCTCGAGTTTTTCGGCACCCGCGAGAAAATCGCTGAAGGCAAGATGCAGATTATCGACGGCTTGGTCCATGGCGGTGAACTCATCGCACCAGCTGACAAAATCATCAACGCCTATTTACCTGAAAATCAGAAAATCACACGGTTCGGTGCAGATGCGGATATTCACCTGACAGCCCTTTATGAGCACAAAGACCATCTAAGTTTCACGGTTAATTTCCTAGATGAGGACTTGACAATTCCAGTTCCCGGAAAATTTAACGCGACAAATGCCATGGTTGCTGCTTACGTCGGAACGGTGGAGGGTGTTACACCCAAGGCGATAAAGACAGCTTTGGCGCATCTCAATCTGACCAAAAACCGTGTGGAGTGGCTCAAAGCAAGCAATGGTGCGGATATTTTATCAGATGTCTATAATGCCAATCCAACGGCTATGCGGTTGATTTTAGAAACTTTCCAAACCATTGACCCTAACCCTGAAGGCAGAAAAATCGCTGTTTTGGCAGATATGAAAGAATTAGGTAAGCAATCTGCACAGCTCCATGCAGAAATGATTACGGCGCTCAATCCTGAAAAACTGGATTTGCTCTATCTTTATGGAGAAGAAATGCTGCCCTTGGCGCAGTTGGCGATGGAGATTTTCCCACCTGAAACCGTTAAATATTTCCGTCAAGATGATGAAAAGAATGAACTTGAAAGTATGGCACAAACCTTGCTTGGCGATTTGAAACCTACGGATCAAATCTTGCTCAAAGGTAGTAACTCCATGCGCTTGGCGGAAATTGTGAAAAAACTGTAAAATTTGTTCAAAAGAAAAGGCTGTGCTTTAGTACTCAGCCTTTTTTGTTTAGAGATTTTTGTCTTGCTTTAAAGCCTTCAACGATAGGATATTCGCTAACGAAAGAGATAACAAGAATGACGCTGTTGCATAAGCTGATTACAGCAGGCAAGTAAGTCGGCAACTCGTATTGCCAAATGTTAATCTGGTAAAGACGGAGGAGTATCGGAAGAATATAAGGTGTAAGAAGTGCTAACCAAATGAGGTAGGAGGTTGTTTTCCATGCTTTTGGGTTAAAGACATGTCGGCTGACCAAAGCTGATGTGACGATCATCAAAATAAGGGTGCAACTCGCCATGATTAGGGCGGTTAGAAGGGAAAAATAGGAATGGTTAATCCCATTGACTTCAATCGTGTAGCTACTAAAAGCGAAGGGCATTGTCCCTACAAATACGATAAATAGTAAAAGATGTGTTTTGAAAAAGTTGCTCATTGTGTCATTGGGTAAGGCGTTTAAAATGTCTTGTGCCATTTCTTTTGGTCGATTGCCAAAGAAAGTTTCTGCTGAAATACCCTCTAAATCAGCTTTTTTTAAATCATTTGCGATTTCATTGATTTTGAGTTCAAGACGTAAGGCATTTTTTAGCAGTCCTTTTGTTCGCAAATAGCTCATCAAATCAGAGAGAAATTGACCATTGTCAGGAGTTAAGGAGTTCAAAATTTGATAAGAATTTTTCATGAGTTGTTTTGTTTTTAACATACGATTTCCTCCGCAAGTTTCTTTTAAAATTTTTTCCGCATTTTCCACATTTCAGCTAAGGGAAACTGTTGGATAAGGTAGAGAACAGCAGCGATCATGGTAATAGTGATTGCAGTGGGTTGCCAATAAGCTGGAATTTCATAGCGCCAAATATCAAGGTGGAGTAGGTGAAGAAACATCGGAATCATATAAGTAATCATCATTGTCATCCAAATGAGGTAAGGTGTTGTCTTACGCATCTTTTGATTAAAGACACCACGACTTATCAAAGCTGATGTGATAAACATAAATAAAATTGAATAACTTGCCATGAGTAGAATGGCCAAAAATGAGATATAGTGATGTTCAATGCCATTAATTTCATCTGTGTAGGCACTAAAAGCGAATGGCATTACACCAAAAAACGATATGAGGAGTAAGAAATGTGTTTTGAACAGATGGCTGATCTTATCATTTGGTAAGGATTTTAGAATGTCCTGCGCTGTTTCTTTGGGTTGATTGCCAAAGAAAGTTTCTGCTGAAATGCCCTCTAAATCAGCCTTTTTTAAATCATTTGCGATTTCATTGATTTTGAGTTCAAGACTTAAGGCATTTTTTAGAAAAGCTTTTGTTCGCAAGTATTGCATCAAATCATAGAAAAATTGACCATTATCAGGTGTTAAGGAGTTCAAAATTTGATAAGAATTTTTCATGAGTTGTTTCGTTTTTGTCATTTGATATTTCCTTTCTGCGATTTTGCTTTTCAAAATCTTGAAACTTGACCTACGCTTTCGCTCCGTCTAAGCGGGGGCATTCGCGAGCGTTGTCCGCTCAAAGGCTTTCTTATAGTGATGATTTTCTGCTTTTATGAACAGTTAATAGCGTTATACTGAGCATGCTTGTCAAGTAAAGTAATACGGCAATCAGTTGGCAATCAACCCAAAACATCGGCACCTCAAAACTCAGCCAGTGAATAGGATTGCCAAGGAGAAAAACCATGAAATAGAATGTGAGAGAGGTCAAGCAAAATAGGGCAACTATTTTTAAAAGGTCTTTAGTAAATGCGATAAAGCTGAATATTTTAAAAATAAGATAGATTAGTAAAGAGATAAGCGTGGGCGTTAGCACTGCAGATAAAATTGAAAAATAAGCATGGTCAGCGCCATTTATATTACGGATACTGATGCTAGATAGAAAGGCGACAAAGAGAACAGTGATGCAAAACAGCAATAAATTATCTTTGATGACATCACTAACTTTTTTATTGGGAATTGCAGCTAGAATTTCTTGACTTGCCTTTTTAGGCTGCTGACCGAAAAAATCTTCAGCGGAAATACCATCTTGTTCAGCTTGGGCAAAATCATTGATGATTTCATTTAGTTTAAGGCCAAGTGCTGTTTCATCTTTAAAAATGTTGTCCCCATACATTGAGAGCATCAAGTTTCTAACGAAGGCTTGATTTTCTTTGTTTAAAGCATTTAGAGCGCTAATTGTATCGGTTTTTAATTGCTTTATATACGGTTGATTGGTCATCTTCTACCTCAAACTTTCAAAAATATTGATATATGTGGCAAATCTTGAAATAAAATCTGTTTTTGCTAATTTTCCCTCTTCTGATAAAGCATAGTATTTGCGACTTGGGCCTTCGTCGGATTTTCGGGTTTCTGTTGTAACCCAATCGTTTTTTTCAAATTTGGTGAGTATGGGATAAATCGTTCCCATGGACACATCATCAAGTCCAATATCGGCAAATTTTTGTGAAATTTCGTAACCATACAGGTCATCTGATTGCCCGATAATCATGAGTAAGAATCCTTCGACAATTCCTTTTCGGAGTTGACTTTCATTAATATAGTCGATTTTGAAAACCTCCTTAGCTATTATGTCTAACATAATAGTAACAAAAAGATAACTATTATGCAAGACATAATAGCTAAAAAAACATCAAAAAAAGCGCTCCTCGAACGCTTTCGTCAAATTGAGTTTTCAGTTTTTGCTAACTCAATACCAACCATTAGCAAGATGAAATTGCCAGGCAGCTTCCCATGAATCGTAGCGGTCAGCGACATAGGCGTCGGCAACGCGCTCTTGATTTTCAGGAGAGAAGTCGCTATTGAGATATGACGCTGTCAGTTGGTAACGACCGTAGTATTGCCCGTTTTGCGCCGTGTAAGAACCACCGGATTCAGTCATAGCGATGGCCTCTTTTGCAGAGTTGACGATAAAACCGTTATTGGTCGCAATGGTTGCTGTGGATTGCGCAGCGAGTTTTGTAGTATTGCTTGGTTCAGTCGATGTTTTTTTATCAGCCTTAGTTGTTGTGTCGAATTTGAGTGTATCCCCGACATGGATGAGACTGGCATCGTCGATATGGTTAGCTGTTGCAATCGTTTGAATATGTGTTTGGTCATGATAGAACTGATCTGAAATACTTGATAAGGTATCACCAGATTGAACGGTGTAAGTCACTTGGTCAGCGCTAACTGTTTGAGTTGTCACGAAGAGGCCGCTAGTAACGAGTAGACCAACTAAAAGTGCGACTGTTTTAAATGACAGTTTTGTTGCTGTGTTGTTTGTGTTGTGATTATAAGTTTTCATGGTGTTTATTTTAACAGATATATTTATCACCAATATGAAAGGTGCGTGAATTTTTAATGACGAATATGACAATTTATTACAAAAGGACTTTTAGAAATGTGCTATATTCCCGAGTTTGACAGTTAAAAATCAGAAAAACACTATTCCGCCTTGTGATATAAGGAGTTATAGCGTTTTGTTCTCAATTATTTTTGTTGTATACACACCCCTCTTGCGAATTGTCTCAGCTCCTCT
>NZ_BAAGGP010000042.1:0-24591 GCF_054658615.1 Pseudolactococcus yaeyamensis | reverse complement strand
CGATTAATCTCAGAAAACTGATGGTAACCTGTCGGATATAGAAAAAAAGCAGGCTAGAACAATCAAAATTGATTGGATTAGCTTGCTTTTTATTTTAGTGACTGTGGACTTTTGTCCCAGCCTCTTTTTTGTTCATCAGCATCAAACACAATATTTGCGCTACTTTTGGCTTGATCAATGATTGTCATGACTGTTCGTGAATGGGCAAGGCGCGCAGTCATCTCATCAAAATCATGGTTTGCTAGTATTTTTTCAAATGCAACAAATTCATCATACATACGATGTTGATGAATTTTGAAATCTTTCACGACAGGTGCTTCTTGATTTAAACGATAGGTATAGGTGTCAATAGCGTTAGAAGGCCCTTCAACACGAATCGTCCCACTATTGCCCTGAATTGTTGAAACGACTGGCGCAGCACAATCCTTAGCACCAATGCAAATCGCTTTTAAATGACCATAGTCCAGTATCAAAATACCAGATGTATTGATACCACGTTCGATATTTGCCAGATAGTTGACCTCTTTGGGTTTGTCAAAGAGTCCCACCACAAAATGGATATTGTAGATATTTAAGTCCATGAGTGCGCCACCTGACATAGCAGGATTAAAAGCAGGAAGAACAGTGCCAGCTTTGAACAAATCATAACGTGAAGAATATTGACTGTAATTACACTCAACTATTTTGACATCACCGATGGTGGCTAAATCAGCTTTCAAGGCTTGATAATTTGCCAGATATTGGTTGGTAATAGCTTCAAAGATAAATAGTTTTTTCTCAAGTGCCAGTCTTTCAAGTTCTTCATATTCTTTTAGATTAGAGGTAAATGGTTTTTCAACTATCACAGATTTACCCGCTTCAAGTGCTTTTTTGGCAAATTGATAATGTAGAAAATTCGGGAGTGCCACATAAATCGTGTCTGCGATATCGCTTGCTAAAAGGGCAGTATAGTCATAAAAAATTTCTTGAATGCCATATTTTTCAGCAAATTCAGCCATGTTTGCTCTGTCATTTTCAGCACCAAAAATCGCTGTGAATGAGATGTTTTCAAAATCTTTTGTTATGGGCAAGAGATCGGCAACAATCATGCCTGCACCAAGAATTGCAATTTTCATTAAATTTCTCCTCGTATGTAATTTAATGGTTCTACCTATACAATATATGAACTTGTCGGCAAAGTCAAAAATAAACTATATAGTTTATTGTCGAAAATGTCAAAAAAAGACAAATAATCCTTAAATATGACTCACAAAAAATACTTAAGGGTACCTCTAAAAACTCAGATTTGCCCCTTTTGGCTAAATTTCACTATCGCGTCATTATTGCTCCGCACCTTGCAGTAGCAAGGGTTGTCGCAATGCCTAGCGCTAGAAAAATTTAGCTCAAAGTCATCAAAAGCAGTTTTTAGAGGTACCCTTAAAAATGAGTGTCATGAGTTAAAAGATAGAAAAAATATTAGTTCCTATCAAGTTGAAAAATCACTTTAAAAAATAAAATTTTTAATTTTTCTGATACAATTCTAAGGGATGTCTGCTGTCTCAATTATTTTGAATTGAAAGCTGTCTTTATGATAGACATTTTTTCTACGGCTTCAATCATTTGTGCTATAATTAAAGAAATAGTCAAACAGGAAAAGAGAGTAAAATGAATCCATTATTACAAGGTATGAACGACCACCAAGCTGAGGCGGTACAGACAACAGAAGGTCCACTTTTAATCATGGCGGGAGCAGGTTCTGGTAAAACACGTGTTCTAACGCATAGAATTGCGTATTTGATTGAAGAAAAAATGGTCAATCCTTGGAATATCCTTGCGATTACCTTTACCAATAAAGCTGCACGAGAAATGCGAGAACGGGCGATTGATCTTAATCCTCGCACACAAGACACTCTTATCGCAACTTTTCATAGTATGTGTGTCCGCATTCTCCGTCATGATGCAGATCATATCGGTTATAATCGAAACTTTACGATTGTTGACCCGGGTGAACAGCGCACTCTTATGAAACGTATTTTAAAAGAGCTGAATGTTGACCCGAAACAATTTACAGAGCGTACGATTTTAGGGACAATTTCTAACAGTAAAAATGACTTAGTCACTGCAGAAAGCTATGCTAAAAGCGCCAACGATTTGTATTCAGAAATCGTCGCTAAGGCCTATAAACGCTATGAAACAGAACTCAAGCGTAGCGAGTCCATGGACTTTGACGACCTCATCATGAACACGATTCTTCTTTTCGATAAAAATCCAGATGTTTTGGCTTATTATCAAGGGAAATTCCAGTATATTCATGTCGATGAGTACCAAGATACCAACCATGCCCAGTATCAATTGGTGCAGCTGTTAGCTAAACGCTTTAAAAACTTATGCGTCGTAGGGGATGCAGACCAATCTATTTATGGCTGGCGTGGCGCTGATATGCAAAATATTTTGGATTTTGAGCAGGACTATCCCGAGACTAAAGTCGTTTTGTTAGAAGAAAATTATCGTTCAACTAAAACAATCCTGCAAGCTGCCAACGAAGTTATCAATAACAACCAAAAACGTCGCCCTAAAAAACTCTGGACGCAAAATGCGGACGGAGAAAACATCATTTATCATCGGTCTGGTGATGAACGTGAAGAGGCCAATTTTGTTGCGGGACAAATTAACCATGAACTGCAAAAAAACAAGCGGCAGTATTCAGACTTCGCTGTTTTGTATCGCACCAACGCCCAGTCTCGTGCCATCGAGGAAGCGCTCCTTAAATCTAACATTCCTTACGCCATGGTCGGCGGTACGAAATTCTACTCACGTAAAGAAATCCGTGACGTTGTGGCTTATCTGAACGTCATTGCCAATGTTCGTGATAATATTTCATTTGAACGCATCGTCAATGAACCCAAACGCGGCTTCGGCCCTAAGGCGCTTGAAACACTTCGAGATTTTGCGACTCAGCAAGATGTTTCTTTGTTGGAAGCAGCGCGCGATGTGACGCTCAGCTCGCTTAAAGGCAAGGCGGCATCAGAACTCTTTAATCTTGCACATATTTTGCTTAATCTCGTCGATGATGTGGACCAGTTTACCATTACTGAGTTAGTCGAAAAAGTCCTAGATAAAACGACTTACAAAAAAGCGCTAGAAATTCAAACAACTAGTCTTGAAGCCCAAAATCGTCTGGAAAATATCGAAGAATTCTTGACCGTTACCAAAAGTTTTGACGACAAAGAAACAGAAAATGGCGTTGAAGGTGAGACTGGTTTAGACAAGCTCAGCCGTTTCCTCAACGACCTCAGCCTTGTCGCGGACACCGATAGCTATGACGAAACATCGCAAGTGACCCTCATGACCCTACACGCCGCCAAAGGTCTAGAGTTTCCAGTCGTTTTCCTCGTCGGCATGGAGGAAGGCATCTTTCCACTCAGTCGGCAAGCCGAAGATGAAGACGAATTAGAAGAAGAACGCAGATTAGCATACGTCGCCATCACACGAGCAGAAGAAGTTTTGTATATGACAAATGCTAGCTCACGCATGCTCTTTGGTCGTTCAAGCTATAATCAACCGTCGCGTTTCTTGCGTGAAATTGACGATGAGTTGCTGACTTACGCGGGTCAAGCGAGAAAAGCTAATACGAGCTTTAATGCGACTTATAAATCTTCTAGCACATCGTCAAGAAGTCAATTCGGTTCAGGTATGAGCTTGGCAGATGCCATTAAAGGCAGAAAATCTGCTGTTTCCTCAACTGGTTCAGTTTCAGTAAAACAAGGCGCAACAGAAAAAACAGTTGGAGAGTGGAGCATCGGCGACACGATTCGTCATAAAAAGTTTGGAGATGGTACTGTACTTGAAGTGTCAGGTACTGGAAACAATATGGAGTTGAAGGCTGCTTTCCCAGAAGTTGGTCTGAAACGCTTATTGGCACAGGTAGCACCGATTGAGAAGGTTGAGAAGTAAATGTTTAGGAAGATATTGTCTGAGGAGTATAAATGAATCAAATCAAATGCCCGCATTGTGGGGAGGTCTTTACGGTTGATGCATCAGGTTTTGCGGATATCTTGGCACAGGTTCGGACGCATGAATTTGAGCAAGAAATCCATGCGCAGCTTGAAAAAGAAAAAGAAATCTTAACTGTTCAGTCTGATGCTAAGTTAGCTGAGCTTGAAAGTCAGCTCAAAAACTTGGAAGTGTCGAAAAATGCTGAAGTGAAATTGGTTGAAGAACAGACAAAGTCTGCCTTACAAACAGAGTTAACGGATTTAAAAGCAGCTCTCGAAAAAGCGCAGCTTGAACGTGAAAATTTGGAGCAAGCGAAAAATGCTGAAGTGAAATTGGTTGAAGAACAAACCAAATCAGCCCTCCAGACTGAACTGTCAGAACTCAAAGCGCAGTTACAGCAGCTTGAATCTGAGAAACAACTCACGTTACAACAAACAGTGTCCGAAAACGAAAAAGCCTTAGCAGAACTTGCCAAAGAACGGGATGCGATTAAAAATGAACTCCTGTTAACCGAAAAAGAGCAAGAACTGAAAGCCAATGCTATCAAAAATGAGTACGAGATTTTACTCAAGGCCAAAAACGATGAAGTGGATTTCTACAAAAACTTCAAGGCCCAGCAATCCACTAAAGCCATTGGCGAAAGTCTCGAGAACTTTGCTGAAAATGAATTCAATAAAGTGCGTGCGACCATGTTTCCAAAGGCTTATTTTGAAAAAGATAATGACGCGAGAACAGGCAGTAAGGGCGATTTTATCTACCGTGAAAATGATGAATATGGCAATGAAATCATCTCTATCATGTTTGAAATGAAAAATGAAGGTGATGAAACAGCAACCAAGCATAAAAACCGTGATTTCTATAAGGAATTAGACAAAGACCGCAACGAAAAAAATTGTGAGTATGCTGTCTTAGTGACCATGCTAGAAGTCGATAATGATTATTTCAATACTGGGATTGTGGATGTTTCGCATGAATATGCTAAAATGTATGTTGTACGTCCCAATTTCTTTATTCAATTGATTGGTTTGTTGCGTAATGCTGCCATGAACTCACTGGATTATAAACAAGAACTTGCTTTGATTCGTGAGCAAAATATTGATATTACAACATTTGAGGCTGACTTAGATATCTTTAAAACAGGTTTTGCTAAAAATTATACTTCAGCGAGCAAAAATTTTGCCAAGGCAATTGATGAGATTGATAAATCAATCAAACGCATGGAAGAAGTTAAAAAAGCACTGCTAACCAGTGAAAATCAACTCCGTCTGGCTAACAACAAATTAGAAGATGTGTCAGTCAAGAAATTGACCAAAAAAAATCAAACCATGGCTGAGAAATTTGCCAATCTAAACAAGGACTAAAAATGACAGTTAACGGCATTTTAAATATCTACAAAGAAGCGGGCATGACCAGTCATGATGTCGTTTTCAAGTTGCGCAAGATTTTGCAGACGAAAAAAATCGGTCATGGTGGGACTTTGGATCCTGATGTGACCGGCGTTTTACCGATTGCTGTCGGCAAGGCGACGCGCGTGATTGAGTACATGACCGAGGCTGGCAAGGTCTATGAGGGGCAAGTGACCCTAGGCTTTTCGACAGAAACAGAGGACGCCAGTGGTGCAGTGGTCGCATCTACTCTCGTTCTAGTTATGCCAACGACCACAGAGATTGATGCTGACATGGCCGACTTTGTCGGGAAAATCACGCAAATTCCGCCTATGTACTCGGCGGTCAAAGTCAATGGTCGCAAGCTCTATGAGTATGCGCGGGCGGGCGAAAACGTTGAGCGACCGGAACGCAAGGTCACGATTTCGGAGTTTGTCAGAACATCTGAGCCCACTTTTGATGCGGCAAATGGTCTTGTTCGATTTGATTTCCGTGTTGTTTGTAGCAAGGGAACGTATGTCAGAACGCTGGCTGTTGATTTGGGGGCAAAACTTGGATTTGCCAGTCATATGTCTTATTTGCAGCGGACAGCATCAGCTGGCTTGACCATCGACAAGGCCTTTAAGTTATCAGAAATCGAGCAACTTAAAGCCGAAAATCGGTTAGATGAAGCTTTTTTACCTATTGAATACGGTGTCTCTGATTTAGAAAAAGTTGAATTGACTGAGGTACAAGTTTCAGAAATCGGTTTTGGTCGTTTCGTCAATATTTCAGCTAAGAACAAAATTGTCGCAGGTATTCAAAACGGTCAACTTATTGCAATATTAGAACAAAGAGACGGTCAACTTTACAAACCTAAGAAAGTCATCAAATGAAAGTTATTAAATTTAACGAAGAAAATCTTGATTCAGCCCCAACAATACTTGTTTTAGGGTATTTTGATGGTCTGCATCGAGGACATCAGGCCTTATTTGATAAGGCACGTGATTTGGCGGCTGAAAAAAATGCCAGTATTTCAGTGCTGACATTTCCTGAGAGTCCGGTACTCGTTTTTGAAAAATTTAACGACGATTTGCTTAAACATCTGACCTCGCCAGATAAACGTTTGGCGCTTTTTGAGGGAAATGGGGTTGATTTCCTTTACTTGACTGATTTTACCAGCCATTTTGCCAAGTTAACCAGCCATGATTTTATTCAAAAATATGTCAAAAAATTAAATGTGGCAGCGATTGTCGTCGGTTTTGATTATCAATTTGGCTCTGACCACGGCGATTTAAGCCAGCTATCAAGCTATGAAACGTATCAAGTTGCCCAAGTCTCAGATGATGGAGAAAAAATTTCATCGACGAGAGTTCGTCAAGCCATTCTTGATGGCGATGTCAGCCTTGCCAATCGCCTTTTAGGCTATGATTATGAGGTATCTGGGATAGTCGTTCATGGTGAGGCAAGAGGGCGCACCATTGGTTACCCGACTGCTAATATCGAATCTAAGCATTACCAATATTTACCGGCAATCGGCGTTTATGTGGTCGATATTGACATCTTGGGCACACGTTACCGTGGCATGGCCTCTATCGGTTATAACGACACCTTTGGCGGTAAAAATAAGACACTTGAGGTCAATATCTTTGATTTTCACGATGAAATCTATGGCGAAACGGCAACCGTTTATTTCCTCAAATTCATCCGTGGTATGATTAAGTTTGATGGGGTTGAAGCCTTGATTTCACAAATGGATAGTGATGAAAAGATTTCACGTGATTATTGAGGACTAGTGAAAGAAAATAGGGTTGATAACTTATCAATAATTTTTTTAAGAGTTAAAATAAAAAATAGAAATGAGTAATTTAATATGTATAAGCTTCCTTTAGGAGCGCAGTTAAAACCCTTTACAAAGTGGACAGGTGGAAAAAGACAACTTTTACCTATTTTACGTGATAATATTCCAAGTGAGTTCGGTAGGTATTTTGAACCTTTTATTGGAGGAGGAGCTCTATTTTTTGAGTTACTTCCGAAGAGAGCTATAATAAATGATCACAATGAAAATTTAATTTTGACATATAAAGCAATTAGAGATGATTTATCTAATTTGATAGCGTGTTTAAAAATTCATCAAGAACAAAATACCAAAGATTATTATTTAGAAATTCGTGAACTTGATCGGAGTAATAGAATTGATAAACTTAGCGAAACTGAAAAAGCAGCTCGTTTAATGTACATGTTGCGAGTGGATTTTAATGGTCTTTATAGAGTTAATTCTAAAAATCAGTTCAATGTTCCTTATGGTCGCTACAAGAATCCAAAGATTGTTGATGAGAAGCTTCTGACATCTATTAGTGATTATTTGAATTGTTGTGATATTCAAATAATCACTGGTGATTTTGAAAGAGCAGTGGAGGAAGCTAAAGCGGGTGATTTTGTTTATTTTGATCCGCCGTATGTGCCACTTACTGAAACACGTTCTTTTACTTCGTATACGCAAGATGGCTTTACCTACGATGATCAAGTTCGTTTACGGGATACTTTTGTTAAATTAGATGAAAAAGGTGTTAAGGTTATGTTATCAAACTCTAGCGCTGATATAATTTTTGATTTATACAAAGGCTTTGATATAAAAAAAGTTGAAGTGACTCACATGATTTCCGCTAAAGCAGGTGGACGAAAAAAAATTAATGAAGTTTTGATAAAAAATTATTAGAATAACGAAACAAATGGATATAGCAAACGTAATTAATAGTATGGACGAAAAAATTATTCCTTACTACAATAAAAAAAATTCAATTTTAATTCACGATGATTCCTTTGTTTTTTTAGATAAAATGAAGTCAGAAAGTGTAGATATGATATTTGCAGATCCGCCATATTTTTTGAGTAATGGTGGTTTTTCAAATAGTGGTGGTCAAGTTGTTTCGGTTAATAAAGGTAATTGGGACAAAGTAGATTCTCTTGAAGCAAAACATAAGTTTAATCAAACATGGATTCGAAAAGCTAGACGTGTTTTGAAACCTAATGGTACGATTTGGATTACTGGAAGTTTGCATAATATCTATTCTGTTGGTATGGCACTCGAAGAAGAAGGCTATAAGATTTTAAATAATATAACTTGGCAGAAAACTAATCCTGCTCCTAATTTATCTTGTCGGTATTTTACACACTCAACAGAAACCATACTTTGGGCAAGAAAAAATGATAAATCTGCGAAACATTATTTTGATTATACCTTGATGCGAGAAATGAATGATGGCAAACAAATGAAAGATGTTTGGACAGGATGCGCAACAAAAAAATCTGAAAAATGGGCAGGTACTCATCCAACACAAAAGCCTGAATATTTGCTTGAAAAAGTTATTTTATCGTCAACTAAAAAAGGGGATATGATTTTAGATCCTTTTGTCGGAAGTGGGACGACAGGCGTTATGGCAAAGCGTTTAGGCAGGAAGTTTATTGGTGTTGATCAAGAACAGAATTTTCTTGATATTGCTATCAAGAGATTAGAGAGGGAAGAATGGAACTAGAATCATATTTAAACTTGAATAAAGAAGAAAAATTATCCTATTTTATGAAAACAATTACTAATATTGCCTTACCTGCAACATTTTGGTTTAATTTTGATAAAGTTAGAGATAATATGGAAAAATATGGTCCAGATTTGTTTACATTAGATTATTTAATTGGTAAAACTAGGGAAGATATGGAAAAGTTATTCATAGAACGTCCTGAATTGTTAAAAATGATACCACAATTTTTAGGTATTAGAGATGACAGATTTGAAAAAGTAGGTGGACAAAAAAGAGGAGAGGTAAAGCAGAAAATTTTAAAAATACAAGGATTAGATGGTGAGTATTATTTAAATTTTAGTGATATTGACGTAAAAAATCTATCTTTATATTTTAAGTTTATTTATGCTTCTGGTCTTGACTATATATTTCTAGAAGGTGTTAGCAAATCAATTCACGATTATGCAATAGGTATTGAAACGGGGATGGATAGTAATGGTCGTAAAAATCGTGGTGGTAAATTAGGAGAAGTTTTATTAGAAGAATATTTAAAGGAATTTACTGCAGAACACTCACATTTTTGGTGGCGTGGTCAAACTAAAAGAAAAGATATAATTGACAATTACGCTATTGATATCGGTCATGCTTTTGATAATAGAAGATTTGATGCCTCACTATTTGATACTAGAACAAAGAAATTATTTCTTTTTGAAATTAATAATTTTTCATCACAGGGGTCAAAACTAAAGGCTTCTGGTGCAGAATTTAAAACATTATCTGAGGAAATTAGAGCTTTAGGACACGAATTTATATATATAACTGATGGACAGGGCTGGAAAAGTGACACATCGCATTTGATTGATATTTTGTATGAAATTAAAACAGTTTTCAATTATAAGATGATTGCTGATAACTATTTGTCAGAATATATTTTAAACGAAACTTGATGATTGGTAGAGGTTAAATGACATGAAAAATTACCCAACCTCAGCCTATGTCCACATCCCCTTTTGTACGCAGATTTGTTACTATTGTGACTTTGCTAAAGTATATATCAAAAATCAACCCGTAGATGACTATATTACAGCGCTTTTAGCGGAATTTGCTGCTGAAAATATCAGGGAACTCAAAACGCTCTATATCGGTGGTGGGACGCCAACGGCTTTAACTGCTGAGCAACTCGGCAGACTGCTATCTGGTTTGACACAGCAACTTGATTTAACTAAACTCCAAGAATTTACAGTCGAAGCCAATGCCGGTGATTTATCAGACGACAAAATTGCTGTTCTGAAAAAAAATCATGTCAACCGAGTTTCTCTTGGGGTACAGACTTTTAATGACAAACTGCTCAAGAAAATTGGCCGTAGTCATAACTCGCAAGATGTCTTTGATAATGTGGCAAAACTTCGAGCAGCAGGATTTGATAATATCACAATCGATCTGATTTACGCTTTACCCGGTCAGACCATGGCTGATGTCAAAAAAGACATTGAAAATATCCTGAGTTTAAATCTCCCTCACGTTGCTTTATATTCACTGATTCTTGAAAACCACACCATTTTCATGAATAAAATGCGTCGTGGTCGCCTTGACTTACCAAGTGAAGACACCGATTTTGAGATGTATAATTATATTATCGACAGCCTTGAGACTGCAGGTTATGACCATTACGAGATTTCGAATTTCGGGAAAGCAGGCTACGAGAGTGCGCATAACCTCATGTACTGGAACAACGCCGAGTACTATGGTTTTGGCGCTGGGGCGAGCGGCTATGTCAATGGTGTTCGCTATAAGAACCATGTGCCCATTCATCATTATCTGGAAAATGTCGACAAGCAGGCTGTTAAAGAAAAGCTAACGCAGAAGGAGCAGATGGCAGAAGAACTGTTCTTAGGGTTACGGAAAAAATCAGGCGTGAATACGCAACATTTTTCCGAAAAATTCGGCCAAAATTTCGATGCGATTTACGGTCAAACAGTGACCAAATTGCTAGAAAAGCAATGGCTAGAAAAATCAGGTGACCAGATTTTCATGACACGTCAAGGGTTAATGCTAGGCAATGATGTATTTGAGACATTTTTACTAGACGATGACTAGGATATTTTGATATAATGTAATAATGAACATGATGCGAAAACATTTGAAGCCACCAGGAATTCTGCTGGCTATCATTTTGTCACTTTTTCTTGCAATGCTTTTTGTTAAATTAAGCATTACAACAGATGATGTTGTTAAAAATGATACTGCTCGGGAGGGGACGGTAACCAAGGTCTCTCTTAATCACGGTGTCGACCTCAACAAACCGATTATTGATATCTCTGGCTGGCAGCTACCGTCAGAGATGGATTATGATACGATGGCGCAACAGGTCAATGGTGTCATTGTTCGTGTGCAGCATGGCATCAGTATGAAGAAAAAAAATAATGCGGCGGATCAAAATGGCAAAGACAAGGCCATGGATACCCACATTCAAGAGTTTCAAAAGCGCAATGTACCCGTTGCAGTATATGCCTTTGTCAGTGGCACATCTGAATCAGAAATGCGACAAGAGGCCAAGAAATTTTATGAGCGTGCCGAAAAATATAAACCAACCTATTGGTGGTTAGATGTCGAAAAAGTGACGATGAAGGAAAATTTTAATCAAGGTATTGAAGTCTTTCGTGATGAGTTGGCGAAACTTGGCGCAAAAAATATCGGCATTTATACCCAAGATTGGTTTGTCACCGCTAATCAATTAGATGTGACCCCATTTAGTAGTGTTTGGATGGCGCATTATGGTAGCAATACTGGCTATTGGGATTCATCGCCTAATACGACTATCCCCTATGATTTACATCAATATACCGATATAGGTCGGCTGAATGGTTTCAATGGAAACTTAGATTTTAATCGCGTTTCAAATATGGAAGACTATAATAAACTTTTTAATCATGGACAGCCTGTCCAATAACTAAAACGCCATTTTCGGCGTTTTTTTGGTAAAATAGGAGTATGCTAACTTATACGAAAAAATATACCGTTCCCTATTATGAAAGTGATGCCAATGGCAATATGAAACTGCCTAGCCTTTTCAATATTGCATTACAAGTCTCTGGCGAACAATCTCATACTTTAGGCGTGAGTGATGATTGGTTAAAAGAGACCTATCACTATGGTTGGGTTGTCGTTGAGTATGACGTGACGATTCATCGCCTGCCAAGATTTAGCGAAGAGATGACGATTGAAACCTTTGCCAAATCCTACAATAAATTTTTCTGCTACCGAGATTTCATCTTTTATGGTGAAACTGGAGAGGAACTTTTAACGATTAATTCAACCTTTGTGCTGATTGATATTAGCAGTCGAAAGGTCGTTCATGTCGAGGATGACATCGTCGCCCTTTATCAGTCTGAGAAAATCTCGAAAATTATCCGGGGTCACAAATACACGGATTTGTCTGCTACGTCGCTCGAAAAAAACTATCATGTGCGGTTCAACGACATTGACCAAAACGGTCATGTCAATAATAGTAAGTATTTTGATTGGATGACAGATGTTTTAGGCTATGATTTTTTGAGTAGCCATGTGCCGTCGAAAATTCACTTGAAATATAGCAAGGAAGTGCTTTACGGCGCAACCGTGACATCACGTGTGGACTTGGTGGGACTGCAGTCGTTTCACGACATTGCATCGGAAGGGAAGCATGCTCAGGCTGAGATGACTTGGAGAGAAAAATAGATGACGACATACAAAGGTTATTTGATTGACTTGGACGGCACGATTTATCTTGGAGAAGACCGTATCGAGGCGGGAACGCGATTTGTCAAACGCCTACAAGAAAAAAACATTCCCCATTTATTTGTGACCAATAATACAACGAAAACACCGGCACAAGTTCAGGCAAGATTGCAAGAAAAGTTTGATATTACGACTTCCGAAGCAACGATTTATACTGCGACTCTAGCAACACTTGAGTATATGGATGATATGGCAAAAGGCAAGACAGCCTATGTGATTGGGGAGTCGGGACTGAAGTCGGCAATCTACGCCAGCTACCAACGGGATACTGAAAATCCTGCTTATGTGGTCGTGGGGTTGGATAATGATTTGACCTATGAAAAATTGACACTAGCAACGCTTGCGATTGCCAAAGGTGCCATGTTTATTGGGACCAATCCTGATTTGAACATTCCAACAGAACGTGGTCTCTTACCCGGTGCGGGCAGTATCAATAAATTACTAGAAGTTGCCACACGAGTCAAACCGATTTTCATCGGCAAACCAAATGCGATTATCATGAACAAAGCCGTTGAGCGAATTGGGATTGCACGTCGTGATTTGCTAATGGTTGGGGATAATTATTTGACGGATATTCGAGCTGGCATTGATAATGACATTGATACTTTGCTTGTAACGACAGGGTTTACTAGACCAGAAGAAGTGCCAGACTTACCGATTGCACCAACGCATGTCATTGCCTCGCTTGATGAGTGGGAGAACTGAGTTAGAAGTTATGATAACTAAAATCCATTTCTTTCTGACCTTTATTTGGTCAATCGCAGCTAGTGCTAGTCTGACAATTTTTGCTGCCATTCCTTTATTTCATAGTTTGGTGGGGGTCTTCAAATTAACAGAAGTGACTTATCTGAGTCGACAAACCATCGTTTATAACTTTGATATTTTAATGACTTACTTGCTAAATCCAACCATTAAAACATTAAGAATGCCTGATTTTGTGAGTTCTCCTGAAGGACTGAAACATTTTGTAGATGTCAAACATCTCTTTATCTTAGCTATTTTATTGGCACTGTTTTTCCTTCTCCCAACAGTTATTTTTATCAAAAAAAAGTTATACATTCAATTCTATCAAGGCATAAAAATTTGCCTAGTCATTCCAGTTTTTATTGCAGTTATTGCTTTATTTGGCGGCTTTGACTCGGTTTTCATCAGTTTCCATCAAATTTTCTTCCGAGATGCCACTTGGCTTTTTGATCCAGCCACAGACCCAGTCATTAACATCCTACCTGAAACCTATTTTATGTTATGCTTCATGATTTTTGGCGTCATCTATCTAGTTTTTTGGTCTGTCTTATTGCTCAAAACAAAAAGGAGTTTTTCAAATGCAAAAAATTAATTTAGTGATTATCACTGGGATGAGTGGTGCTGGTAAAACGGTCGCCATTCAATCTTTCGAAGACATGGGCTACTTTACAATTGATAATATGCCCGCTAATCTGATTGAGAAATTTATCAGTTTATTGACGACTTCTGAAAGTAGCGATATTGACAAAGTCGCAATGGTAGTGGATATGCGGAGTCGTAGTTTTTTTGACGCCTTATCTGACATCGTCAATGATCTCTCAGACAATCCACATGTCGACTTTAGACTGCTCTTTTTGGATAGTTCTGATGAAGAACTGGTTGCGCGCTATAAAGAAACGCGGCGCAGTCATCCTCTTGCTGAAGATGGTCGTGTCTTGGATGGCATCACACGAGAACGTGAGCTGTTATCACCTTTAAAATCATTTTCACAAAATGTGATTGATACGACGGAACTAACACCTAGAAATCTGCGCTCGCAAATTATCCAACAATTTGCGACTGAAAATACCAAAGCTGCCTTTAGAATTGAAGTTATGAGTTTTGGCTTTAAGTATGGTCTGCCTTTGGATGCCGATTTGGTGTTTGACGTGAGATTTTTGCCTAACCCACATTATGTACCAGAACTTCGGAATCAAACAGGGCTTGATGATGCTGTTTATCATTATGTCATGGATGCACCAGAGTCTGAGGCATTTTATACCAATTTGATGCGACTGCTCAATCCGATTATCCCCGGTTATGAAAAAGAAGGTAAATCAGTTTTAGTGATTGCCATTGGCTGTACGGGTGGTCAACACCGAAGTGTTGCCTTTGCTAAACGTATTTCGGAAGAATTAGAAAACAAAGGTTGGTTAGTTAATCTCAGTCATCGTGACAAAGATAGAAGAAAGGAAACAGTGAACCGCTCATGAGAAAGAAAAAAATAGTTGTTATTGGCGGTGGGACCGGTATTCCAGTTATTTTGGATTCTTTAAGAAAAGAAGATGTTGAGCTGACTGCTATCGTGACGGTCGCTGATGATGGTGGTAGTTCTGGCAAACTTAGAGGAACACTTGATATTGCCCCACCCGGTGACTTGCGCAATGTCTTGGTCGCCATGAGTGATATGCCGAGCGTCTATGGGCAAATTTTCCAGTATCGTTTTCGTGATAATGATGGGCCACTTAGCGGTCACCCAATCGGCAATCTCGTGATTGCAGGTGTTTCCGAGATGCAAGGCTCGACTTATAATGCGCTTAAAATTTTATCTAAATTTTTCCATGTCCAAGGTCGCATCCTGCCATCAAGTGAATCAGCCCTGACTTTGCACGCTGTTTTTAAGGATAAAACAGAAATCGTTGGTGAAAGTCGGATTGCAGATTATCCCGGAACAATCGACCATGTCTATGTCACCAATACCTGTCATGACGGGCAGCCAACCGCATCACGCCATGTGGTGAATGCGATTATGGCGGCAGATATGATTGTCATGGGACCGGGTAGTCTTTTTACTTCTATCTTGCCTAATGTCGTCATTCCAGAAATTCGTGAAGCACTGGTGAGAACCCTGGCACAGGTTGTTTATGTCTGCAATATTATGACGCAACGTGGCGAAACAGAAAATTTTACCGATGCTGACCATGTGAGAATTCTACATAAACACGTTGGCATTCCATTTATTGATACAGTCTTGGTTAATGTTGAGACAGTTCCCGATAGCTATATGAATAGCAATAAATTTGACGAATATCTGGTCCAAGTGACGCATGATTTTGTAGGTTTACAAGCTGAAAATGTGCGGGTCATCTCCTCTAATTTTCTAAAATTAGTAGACGGTGGTGCCTTCCATAATGGCGATGCAGTTACTGAAGAAATCATGAGAATCAGTGAGCGTCGCAGTCAATGAGTTTTTCCACTGAAGTGAAGAAAGAACTGACCCAGTTAAAGGTGACAGATGGCGTTATCATTGCGCTTATCCGAATGAATGGCGTGCTAGGGATTTCAAACGGCTTGACCCTCTCTGTCACAACGGAAAATGCCACAACCGCACGCTTTATCTATGCGACCCTATCAGAAGAATATGGCGTCAAATCTGTGATTAAAACGCACCAAAAGACGACCCTGTCTAAAAATCGCGTTTACACCCTGATGATGACAGACGATGTGTCAGAAGTCCTCGACCGTTTCGAGTTGGCAGACAGCCTCTTGCTTGACCATGGTGTTCCTGATAGCGTTAAATTCGATGAAAAAAAAGCCATCGGCTACCTACGAGGCGCTTTTTTGAGTAGCGGTAGCGTGACCAATCCTGAAAACGGGAAGTATCATTTGGAAATTGCCTCTTATTATGATGAACATGCGTCAGACTTGCAGTATTTACTTGAAAACTTCGGCATAGCAAGTAAAATCATTGCTCGTAAAACACGAGTTATCACTTACCTATCAAATTCTGAGATGATTATAGATTTTCTCAGCCTCATTGGGGCCAATACCGCACGGTTTAAGTATGAAGATGCCAAAATCGTCCGCGACATGCGCAATACTGCTAACCGTCAGACTAATTTTGAAGCCGCAAACATCGGCAAGACAGTCAACGCTGCCCAATCAGCAATTGAGGATATCAGGTTCCTACAAAGTCAGGACAAATTACCTGATAATCTACGAGAAATTGCAGTTGCAAGGATCGCAAACCCAGATGCGACGATTGTCGAGTTAGGGCAAAAATTAGCAACACCATTAGGAAAATCAGGTGTCAATCATCGCCTCAGAAAAATTAAAGAATTGGCCAGTCAACTTCGTCAGACATTCTGATGAAGTTTTTTGAAATCTAATGTCTAGTGTTGATGTATAAAAATACGAACTATTAAAATAAAACTGATAATAAAAGGGCTGTAAAACTTGTAAATCTCTTTAAAATAAATTATAATAAGGTAATATCAAAATTTTCAGAAGATTCATTCGAAAGGTTGACGCATTTCATGAATAACTATACAGAAAAGATTAAAAAAAATTCTATCATTCCGCTTGAGTTTTACCAGCAATATGACGTTAAAAAGGGGCTTCGTGATGTCAATGGTAAAGGGGTATTAGCAGGGTTGACTAACATTTCAGCCATTCATTCCTTTGATGAAAAAGGCGATCCGATGTCAGGGATATTAGAGTATCGTGCGATTAATATCAAAGATATTTCATCGCATCTCGAAGTGGAAAATCGTTTTGGCTTTGAAGAGATTACCTATCTGCTCCTTTTTGGTGAGCTGCCGACGCTTGAAGAACTGACAGCATTTACCCAGTTGCTCGCAGCAAAACGCCAGTTGCCAGAAGACTTTGTGCGGGACATTATTTTGGAAGCGACATCTTGTGACATCATGAATTCGATTAGTCGGAGTATTTTGACTTTGGCGACTTTTGATGCTCAGGCGAGTGATATGACGCTTGAAAATGTCTTAGACCAATCGCTTTGTTTGATTGCTAATTTTCCCTTGCTTGCGATTTATGCCTATCAGGCTTACAATCACTATGAAAATGGTGAAAGTCTCTATATTCACTATCCAGATGAAAATTTGACGACGGCGCAAAATATTTTGCGTTTATTGCGACCAGATAAGCAGTTTATGGACATTGAAGCAAAAGTTTTAGATTTAGCTTTGATTTTGCACATGGAGCATGGCGGTGGGAATAATTCGACTTTTACGACGCACGTTGTGACCAGTTCTGGCACGGATACTTACGCCTCAGTTGTCGCCTCTCTATCCAGTCTTAAAGGGGCGAAACATGGTGGCGCTAATATCCAAGTTGCAAAAATGTTAGATAATATTTGGGAAAATATTTCTGACCCTAGTGATGAAGCAGAAATCTCTGAGTATTTACGAAAAATTTTGAACAAGGAAGTTTTTGACAAACAAGGCTTAATTTACGGCATGGGACATGCCATCTATTCTGTTTCTGACCCACGTGCCGAAGTGCTTAAATCATATGTTAAAGAACTCGCTGAAGAAAAAGGCTTGCATGATGAGTACAATTTTTATAAAAAAATTGAACGTCTCGCACCGCAAGTTATTGCCCAAGAACGCAATATTTATAAGGGTGTTTCGGCCAATGTCGATTTTTATAGTGGCTTTGTTTACCAAATGTTGGGATTGCCTGAGGAGCTTTACACGCCCTTATTTGCGATTGCTCGGATTGTTGGTTGGAGTGCCCATCGCATGGAAGAAATGCTGAATATGAATAAAATTATTCGGCCGGCTTACGAAAGTGTGTTGACGACTAAAAAATATATAAAACTAGAGGATAGGAACGTATGACATCGAAAAATTATAAGAAAACGTTGACGGTTAATGGGACTGATTATACCTATTTTGATATTCAATCTGCCATTGCAAATATTGAGACGCTACCTTATTCGCTACGGATTCTGACAGAAGGGATTCTCCGCAATTTTGATGGTGTCAAATTCACCTCAGAGCATCTGGAAAAACTGCAAAACTATGATGGTCAGACCCTTGATTCAGGAGAAATTCCTTTCAAGCCTAGTCGTGTCATCCTCCAAGATTTTACGGGTGTCCCCGCCGTTGTAGACCTTGCTGCCATGCGTGATTCAGTCAAAGCATTAGGCGGTCAACCTGAGTTGATTAATCCAGAAGTATCCGTTGATTTGGTCATTGACCATTCGTTACAAGTCGATTGTTCGGGAACTGTTCAAGCACTGCAGTTCAATGCCAAACGAGAGTTTGAACGCAATGGGGAGCGCTATGAATTTCTCAAATGGGCGACAGAGTCTTTTGAAAATTTCCGAGTTGTCCCACCAGCAACAGGTATCATTCACCAAGTCAATATCGAATTTCTCTCAGACGTTGTCAGTGTCAAAGACGGTGTCTTACTCCCAGATACTGTTTTTGGGACAGACAGCCACACGACCATGATCAATGGTCTAGGCGTTCTTGGTTGGGGTGTTGGCGGTATTGAGGCGGAGGCTGCTATTTTAGGAGAGGCTTCTTATTTCCCAATGCCCGAAGTGATTGGTGTACGCTTTATCGGTAAGCTCAATCCACTGGCAACCGCAACTGATTTAGCTTTAACTATGACAAAAATTCTCCGTGACCAAAATGTTGTGGGTAAATTTGTCGAGTATTTCGGGCCCGGTCTTGCGAGTTTAACACTTGCCGACCGGGCCACGGTTGCCAATATGGCACCTGAATATGGTGCAACTTGTGGTTTCTTCCCGATTGATGATGAAACACTAAATTATTTAACTAATACTAACCGAGATGAAAAACTAGTATCATTGGTTGAAACCTACGCCAAAACCAATCATTTGTTTTATGATGCTACAAAAGAGGCGACTTATAACCAAATCATTGAAGTTGATTTGGCAACGATTGAAACCTATTTATCAGGGCCTAAACGTCCGCAAGACTTGATTGCTTTAGGGCAAATGGCATCTGAATTTGAGACTTTTTCAAAAGACCTTGCGACTAACTCACCTAAAGCTGACAACCTCATGCAAGAAGGCGATATTGCGATTGCCGCCATTACCTCTTGTACCAATACCAGCAATCCTTATGTGATGATGATGGCAGGACTTTTAGCGAAAAACGCAGTAGCTAAAGGCTTGACAGTCCCTAAAACGGTAAAAACGTCATTAGCACCCGGCTCAAAAGTCGTGACCGCCTATCTGAAAGATGCTGGTTTACTAGCACCTCTCGCAAGCCTCGGTTTTGATGTTGTTGGCTATGGCTGTACGACTTGTATTGGGAACTCAGGTCCTCTCGCTGACGATGTGTCTGAGGCTATCCTTGACCAAGACGTACTCGTGACCTCAGTTCTTTCCGGCAACCGAAACTTTGAAGGCCGCATTCATCCACTTGTCAAAGCCAATTATTTGGCGAGCCCACCGCTTGTCGTCGCTTACGCTATTGCAGGCAATGTCAAAAAAGACCTAACAACGGTACCACTTGGCGTGGACCAAGAAGGTCAGGTTGTTTACCTCAAAGATATCATGCCTGATTATGAAACCGTTAAAGCAGAAGTGGATAAATATGTCACACGTGAGCTCTATGAGACTTACTATGCCCATGTCTTTGATGCGAATGGAGCCTGGAATAACATCAAATCATCAAAATCTGAAACCTATGATTGGGATGACAACTCAACCTATGTGGCCAATCCACCCTATTTTGACGATTTGAGTTTGGCTGATACCGCTAGTCATGCACCATTGACCAATTTACGTGTCTTAGCAAAATTTGGCGATTCTGTCACAACAGACCATATCAGCCCAGCCGGTAACATTGCCATGACATCACCAGCAGGTGAATTTCTATCAGCGGCAGGCGTTGAACCGCGTGATTTTAACTCCTATGGTAGCCGACGTGGGAATGATAAAGTCATGACACGTGGTACATTTGCCAATATTCGCATTAAAAATCAATTGACACCAGGTATTGAAGGTGGCGTGACGAAATACGGCGAAGAGGTGCTACCGATTTACGATGCAGCCATGACATACAAGGCTGACGGCACATCGCTTGTCGTGTTAGCGGGTAAAGACTACGGTATGGGCTCATCACGTGATTGGGCAGCTAAAGGGACTAATCTTCTAGGTGTTAAAGTTGTCATCGCTGAAAGTTTTGAACGGATTCATCGTAGTAATCTTGCCATGATGGGCTTGATTCCGCTCCAATTTTTAGCTGGTGAAACTGCAGACAGTCTTGGTTTGACAGGTTTTGAAAGCTATAGTTTTGATTTCCCTGAACAACCAGAAATTGGTCAACTGATTACAGTTCATGCAGACGACAAAATGTTCCAAGCGAAACTACGTTTTGATTCACAAGCTGATTTAGAGTACTACGAAAATGGTGGTATTCTCCAAATGGTTATCAAGAAAAAGGTGTTAGATGGCAAAGATTGAAATGATTGACGGGAAGTTAAGTGTTCCGAATAACCCTGAAATCCCTTATATTAACGGCGATGGTGTGGGGATTGATATTTCTCCTGCCATGATTGAAGTGGTAGATACAGCAGTTGCTAAAAGCTATGCTGGCGAGAAAAAAATTTCTTGGCAGGAATTGTTGGCGGGTGAGAAAGCTTTTGAAACAACGGGCGATTATTTACCAGAGGCAACCTTGACGAGTTTGACAGAGAACCTAATTGCGATCAAAGGACCTTTGATGACACCAATTGGTGGAGGTTTCCGCAGTTTGAATGTGACTTTGCGTCAAAATTTTGACTTATTTGCGAATGTTCGGCCAGTTGCTTATTTCACGGGTGTTGCTTCGCCTGTGAAACATCCTGAAAATGTTAAGATGACGATTTTTCGTGAGAACACAGAGGATATCTACGCTGGGATTGAATTCGAAAGTGAAAGCGCAGACGCTCTTCGTTTAATTGAGATTTTAAAGTCTGACTTTGGCATTAGTAAAATCCGTTTTGATAAGACTTCCGCCATTGGCATCAAGCCTGTTTCGCCAGATGGGACGAAACGTTTGGTTAGAGCAGCTTTCGACCATGCAATGGCTAATGGCAATACGCAGTTGACACTTGTTCATAAAGGCAATATCATGAAATTTACTGAGGGTGGCTTTAAGAAATGGGGCTATGAGGTCGCAAGTGAGTATCCGACTTTCACGGTGAATGAGTTTAATGATATTAAAGCAGCATCAGGTATTGAGGCGGCAAAAAAAGCTAAAAATCAAGCTTTGGCAGAAGGCAAAATCTATGTGGATGATGCAATTGCGGATAATTTTCTACAACAAATCTTGCTCAATCCGTCAGACTATCAGGTGGTCGCAACGCTTAATCTGAATGGTGATTACATTTCTGATGCTTTAGCTGCACAGGTCGGTGGCATTGGTATTTCGCCAGGTGCTAATATCAATTTCATCACGGGTCACGCGATTTTTGAAGCGACACATGGTACTGCACCAGATATTGCTGGTTTAGGTCTTGCCAATCCATCTAGTTTGATTTTATCAAGTGTGATGATGCTTGACTTTATGGGTTGGGGAGAGGCTGCATTGCTTGTTAAATCAGCACTGGCTAAAGCTATTGCAAGTGGTCAGACAACACGGGATTTAGGCGGCCAATTAACAACAGCTGAATTCACTCAAGCGATTATCGCAAATCTTTCATTAGCCGATTAGCTGAAAATCAAATGTAAACCAATAAATTTTGCAAAAAAAATCTGAACATACTCAGATTTTTTATTTGTCAGAAAATCACAGTTTTTCCTGTAATTTTCAGAAAAAAGCGATATAATAAGCTTATACATCAGAAAGGTCGCACTGTTACAATGAAAATTTATTTTCAATTTATGTATATCCTCTTATTCTCTATCATTGGAGAAACTTTATCCACGGGTCTTAATCTTCCGATTCCAGGCTCGATTATTGGGATGGTCTTATTATTTTTTGCCCTTAAATTTAAAGTCATTAGATTACGTCAAATTTATGATGTCGGTCAATTTATGATTGAGAATATGACCACTTTATTTTTGCCAGCAGGTGTCGGCATTATGAGTCACTGGAATGCGATTGCTACCTATTGGTGGCAAATTATTGTGATTACAGTGCTTGCGATTGTGGTCAATATTGCCGTCATCGGCTTTGTGACGCAGTTTATCAAACATCGTTTTGAGGGGGACTACCGAAAATGAAAGAAGTTGTAGCCAATCCATTATTTGGGCTGACCCTGTCTATTTTTGCTTACTTTATTGCGGCACAAATCCATCGAAAATGGACAAATCCAGTGACAACACCTTTATTATTGGCAGTTATCATGATTATTATTTTTCTGAAAATCACTGGTATTTCTTACAGCGATTATTACGTTGGCGGTTCTTATCTCAATACTTTGATTGTGCCCTCAACGGTGGCTCTAGGCATACCGCTCTTTCAAGCTTTTAAACTCATGAAATTTCATGCACGCAGCATTATCGCAGGCGTTGCCATCGGTGCCATCGTCAACACGACCTTAACAGCACTCCTCGCCAAAGCCTTTGGCATGAAGTTTTTCCTTGCTATTAGTCTCTTTCCTAAATCCGTCACCACCGCCATGGCCATCGGCATTACCAGTAAAATGGGAGGGATGACGACGATTACGCTTGTTGTTGTCGTGGCGACTGGCATTTTAACCTCAGTCATTGGGCCTGTGCTGCTTGATTTATTTGGGGTTAAGGACAAGGTAGCGAAAGGTGTAGCGCTAGGCGGTACGGGTCATGCGATTGGAACGGGTGCAGCCATGCAGTTGGGGCAGATAGAAGGGGCAATGGCAGGCCTATCGATTGGTGTGACAGGGATTATGTACGTGATTGTTAGCCCGATGATTGCGGCGATTATTTTGAAATGACATCTTCAAAAAACGATTGACAATACATCAAATAAAGTATATACTTAAATCGTGACAACGCTTTCAACTTAGAGTTGTTATCAAAAAATATTGATAGGAGATGAATTGATGAACAAATTCATGGACAACTTGGGGGCAAAAATCGCCCCTATTGCTGGTAAAATTGGGGGAAACCTCTATTTGACAGTACTACGTGATGCCTTTATGATGAGCTTTCCGCTTACCATGTTTGGCTCATTTATCGTCGTATTTAACAACTTACCTTTCTGGCCAGACAGCTTGAAGGGAACATTTTCTGAACTTTTCGGCAATGGTCAAAATGCGACCATGTCAATTTTGACAGTCTTTGTAACAATTGGTATCGGTTATTATTTTGCAAAAGCCAAAGATGTTGAAGCTATTTTCGGGGCAGTTGTTGCACTAGCGGCTTATCTTATTTTGACGCCATTTTTTGCTATTTTTGACGAAGTGACACAAAGCGGACTTTTAACACTTGACCGTTTGGGCGCAAAAGGGATGTTTCTTGGGATTCTCAGCGCTTTTCTTTCTGCAAAACTGTATGTTTTCTTGGTGCAAAAAGGTTTTGTCATTAAGATGCCTGATGGTGTACCGCCTGCAGTCTCAAAATCATTCTCAGCTCTTATCCCAGTGATGGGCACCTTGTTTTCTTTCTTGATTGCTAACGCTTTAATGGTCGGTATCTTTGACACAAACTTGCATGATGTCATCTACAATGTGATTCAAAAACCATTGACAGGTGTGGGAACATCCCTGCCTGGTACCATGATTGCGATCTTCTTGGTACAATTTTTATGGTTCTTCGGCTTGCATGGTCAAGTCATTGTCAATTCTGTATTTGAACCATTTTGGCAGACCAATGCCCTTGACAATGTTGAATTTTTGAAAGTAGGACCAGAAGAACTTGCTAAACATGGTCATATCGTGACGAAATCATTTATGGATACTTTCACAGTTAGTTTAGGTGGTTCGGGGTCAACGTTGATTGTCTTGATTTTAATTCTCGCAATCATGAAGAAAAAGCAATATAGAGAAGTCGCACGGCTTGCAATTGCGCCAGGTATCTTTAATGTTAATGAACCCGTTATCTTTGGGATGCCACTTGTGATGAATGCGGCGTTATTTATTCCTTGGTTACTGGCACCAGTCGTTTCTGTCTTGATTGCTTATCTTGGCTTTGCTAGTGGTCACGACAAACGCATGAAATAAATAGTTCCCTAGTATCTCTATTTATGTTAAAGTAAAAGAAAAGCTATTAAGGGAGTTCATGATGTACGAAATCTACGCGTATTTAGAAAGCGTCACAGATCCGC
>NZ_BAAGGP010000041.1:0-24940 GCF_054658615.1 Pseudolactococcus yaeyamensis | reverse complement strand
AAATGAGTTATTATATCTCAAGTCTTGAGGCGACACCTGAAAAATTATTAATGATTGTCCGTGAGCACTGGAAAATTGAGAGTTTACATTGGGTGCTGGATGTTGTATTTTCTGAGGATGAGTGTCAGGTCATCTCAGAGAATGCGCAAAAAGTTTTGAATGTGTTTAGAAAATTCGCCATTTTGGTCCATCGTACTTATTTGAAACAAGTAAATAAAAGGGTTAGTGTCAAGCAGAATCTATTGCAATGCTTGGTGAATGAGAAGATATTGACTGACGTAATAAAAAATTTATGAAACGACCGTGAAAAACAGTTGACAGAAGATAAGCATTGAGAGCAGGGTCAATTTTATAGCCCTCTAATACACTTCCCTCAACACCTTCCATATTTGTGCCCAGACTTTTCACACGATAAATTTGCTGATCTATTTTTGCTAACCTAATCGATTGCGTTGCCACTTTGTCTTGACTGAAAACATTTATTGCCCATTGCTCAAAGCCACTGGCAAAGTCACCTTTCTTCTTTTGCGCTTCAATATCAGTATAGTCTTGCGGAACTGCTACTGTTATTAAGTTTTCCTCGGATTGGGACAAGTCTGCAAGCGTTTTAAAAACTTCTAGATTTAATTTCAATGCTTTGTCGATAGTCTGATAGTCATTATGATTACCAAATACTAACGCATCACAGATAACATTTTCTTTATCATAATTTTCTAAGTTTCGATAATAAGCTTGTATTTTCGGAAGTTCTTGAGCCAAAACGTAAGGAGAGCGTATTTCCACCGTCAAACTATCTGCAACGCCATAAAATAGAAATTGACTTTTCGTTTTAAGCGGTAAAATCATTTGCATATTGTTCTCACGCTCTGACACACCATTTACTAATTTATAACTAAAACTGTCATCACTCACTGTAATATTTGCAATCACATCACCGCGAGAAAAGCCATCCTGATTAAAATTAAAAGGTTCATCATCAGCAGAAATAACAGCATATTTTACACCGTCTAATACGAAAGTGTGATAGTTGTTTTGATTCCAATAAACAATTTTTTTCGATTTTAATGTAACTTTTTCTTTCATCTCCGCTCGATTTTTTTGCCAATTCAGGCTGATAATCCCCAAAGGAATCAACTCGAATAACAATGACAGAATCAAAACGATTAATGGCAGAATCAAAACGATTAATGGCAGAATCAAAACGATTAATGGCAGAATCAACCACCTTTTTTTAGGATTTTTACCTTTGGCTTTTCTTACTCGCCAAATCAACAATAAAATTGTACTTAAAACGATTAAAAATAAAGCAACAAAAAAGCCTATGAACAACCAAAATAGAATCACTGTTACAACAAACATTAGCCCTCCTTGATGTCATTAAGTATAAAATTATGAGATATTATTTTCATTCATTATAACATAAAATCAATCCAAAAAAGCGACAGAAGCAGTCAATCGCTTAGATTTCTGGTATAATAAAACCTATGAAAATGAAATTTATCTCTTGGAATATTGATTCCCTCAACGCTGCTTTAACCAGCGATTCGCCACGCGCCCAACTCTCACAAGCTGTGCTGACCACGCTTGCGAGTTTAGATGCCGATGTCATCGCCTTACAAGAAACCAAACTTTCTGGCAAAGGCCCAACCAAAAAACACTTGGAAATCCTAGCAGAGCGTTTTCCTGATTATGTCATCGCTTGGCGCTCATCCGTCGAACCAGCCCGTAAAGGCTATGCTGGGACAATGTTTCTCTACAAACAAAACTTGTCTGTTACCATTGAAACGCCAGAAATCGGTGCGCCTTCGACCATGGATAGTGAAGGTCGCATTATTACGCTTGATTTTGATAATTTCTACCTGACCCAAGTCTATACGCCCAATGCTGGTGACGGCTTGAAACGCTTGGCAGAACGCCAAATTTGGGACGAAAAATACCGCGACTATCTGATAGAATTGGACGCGAAAAAACCTGTCATCGCAACAGGTGATTACAATGTTGCCCACTTCGAAATCGATTTGGCACATCCTAATAATAATCGCAATTCTCCAGGCTTTACAGATGAAGAACGCCAAGGCTTTACCAACTTACTCGCAGCAGGCTTTACCGATACCTTCCGCCATGTGCATGGTCAAGTACCAAATGTCTATTCTTGGTGGGCGCAGCGCTCTAAAACCAGTAAAATCAACAACGCTGGCTGGCGGATTGACTACTGGCTAACGTCAACAAGCATCGCTGATAAAGTCACCAAATCTGAAATGATTGACTCAGGTGCTCGACAAGATCACACACCAATCTTACTTGAAATTGATTTATAAGCCAACAAAAATGAGACTGGGACAAAAGTTTCAAAATACGAAAACCGCACGAAATGCGTTTCTGGAAACGTTGATTTCATGCGGTTTTTCAGTTTCAAAATTTGTCAAAAATAAGGAATTCCTGACTTTTGTCCCAACCTCATTTTTGTTTAGACTAGTAAAGTTTCATAGTCAGTCCGATAACCGATTTGTAAAATCTTACCATCTTCATCGAGCAAGATTGGACGTTTGATTAACATCCCATCAGAGGCTAATAAGTCTGCCGCATCTTCAAGTGAAAGATCTGCAATCTTATCTTTCAAGCCAAGCTCACGGTAGCTGATGCCAGACGTATTGAAAAATTTCTTTTTATCAACCCCTGATGTTTCAAGCCATGACAAGATGAGTTCAGCCTTGGGTGGGGTCGTTTTCAAGTCAATTTCTTGAACCGACACACCGAGTGCGTCTAATTCTTTATGCGCTCTTTGACAAGTCGAACATTTAGGGTACCAGTAAAATGTTTTCATGATTTTTTGATAATCCTAACTCTCACGATATTGTCTGAGCTATCAAACTCAGCAGCAAGTGCCCTTACTTTCGCTTCATCTGACTCATCCAAATCAAGCAAAGTATAGGCATGGTCGCCTTTAGAGCGGTTAATGATATTTGAGATATTAATCCCCGCTTCCGACACACATGTCGAAATACGTGCGACGATATTGGGCACATTTTTATTGATTAAGGTAATACGGAATGGTGTTGTCAAAGCTTGCTTCACGTTCGGGAAATTAACAGAGTTAATGATTTCACCTGTCGCCATGAAACGGCGAATCGTTTGCCCTGCCATAATCGCACAATTGAGCTCAGCTTCTTCAGTCGAGCCACCCACGTGTGGGAGAACAGTGATTTTTTCCTTATTAAGCAAATCTTCTGTTCCGAAATCTGTGATATAACGCTTGACAACGCCTGTTTCAATGGCATCAAACAAGGCGTCATTGTCAACCAGCTCGCCCCGCGCAAAGTTGATAATCGTCACGTCTTTGCCCATAACATCAAAGGCTTCACGGTTGAAAGTTGCTTTGGTTTCTTCTGTTAAGGGCACGTGAATCGTGATATAATCACAATTTCTGAAAATATCCTTGATATCATTCACACGACGGACGTGACTTGAAATGTTCCAAGCTGTCTCAATCGACACATATGGATCATAGCCGTAAACGTGCATACCTAGACGATACGCATCATTTGCGATACGGGCACCAATTGCGCCAAGACCGATGACACCAAAGTTTTTGCCTGTAATTTCAGAGCCTGCAAATTGTTTCTTACCTGCTTCGACTTGCTTGGGTACATCATCACCAGTTAAAGTATTAACCCACTCATTAGCTGCAATATAATCACGCGCACTCAAAAGTGTTGAGGCAATCACGGCTTCTTTCACGGCATTGGCATTAGCACCTGGCGTGTTGAACACCACAATTCCTTTGTCAGTCGCTTCTTCAATCGGAATATTATTCGTTCCAGCTCCCGCACGAGCGATAGCTTTTAGATTTTCTGGAAATTCAGTGCCATGTAAGTTCTCAGAGCGAATGATATAAGCATCTGGATTTTCTTTGTGATCGCCGTCGATTTGGAAGGCATTGCCAAGCTCACGAAGACCGATTTTATTGATATTATTATAAGTTTTTACTGAAAATGTTGTCATCTTCTTGCTTTCTATTTTTACTGAATCATGCGCCATATTTATATGACGCAATCAAACGCCAAACGGTAAACAAACTCAAGCTGAATTTCTAGCTTCAAATGCCTTCATAAAGGCGACCAATTCTTGCACCCCTTCAAGTGGAAAGGCGTTATAGATCGACGCACGCATGCCCCCAACTGAGCGATGACCTTTGATATTTTTGAAGTCATGTTCAAGTGCTTCTTTATTAAATAGCTTGTCCAAGTCGTCCGTCGGGGTCACAAATGGGATATTACAGATGCTACGATCAGCTTTATTCGCAACAGGATTTGAGTAAAACTCAGACTGATCGATAAAGTCATAAAGTAAGTTAGCTTTTTCGATATTTTTAGCCTGCATGGTATCAACCCCACCAAGGCTTGCCACATAGTCAAAAACGAGGCGTGCCATATAGATACCGTAAGTCGGTGGTGTATTGTAGAGTGAGCCGTTATCCGCTTGGATACGGTAGTCCAACATTGAAGAAAGAACCGGCTCATCGTTGAGCAAGTCTTCACGAATGATAACAATCGTCACGCCAGCAGGCCCGATGTTTTTTTGAGCGCCAGCATAGATCAAGCCAAAGTCAGCAACATTGTAACGAACCGCCAAAATATTAGAACTCATATCTGCCACGATTGGCACACCATTCGTCTCTGGCAAGTCATAAATCGTCGTGCCTTCAATCGTATTATTGGTCGTCAAATGCACGTAAGCAGCCTCTGGATCAATCGCTGCCGCATCAAAAGTCGGAATATGGTTATAAACTGTTGCCTCTGAAGACGCTAAGAGTTCTGGTTGGAAATCAATCGTCTTCGATAACTTAACAGCCTCTGTATAAGCTTTTTTGCCCCATGAGCCCGCAACAACATAGTAGGCTTTTTTCTTTTTCTGAGCCAGATTCAGTGGGAGCATAGAGAATTGTAATGATGCACCGCCCTGTAAGAAAAGGACTTTGTAATTATCTGGAATCGCCATCAAGTCACGCAAGCGCAACTCAGCAGCTTTGATGATTTCATCAAACTCGGAGGAGCGATGGGACAGTTCCATCACACTCATACCACTTCCGCGGTAATCAAGCATTTCTTTTTGAGCCTGTTCAAGCACAGGTTTTGGCAAGACTGCTGGTCCTGCTGAAAAATTGTAAACTGTCATTTGGTAGAAACCTCCGATTTATTTTACAGATGAGTTCATGATTAAACTCATCGTAATATTTAGAATTAACTAAATATTGATACTATTATATCATATTGTGAAACTTTGTACACAAAAATCCCTTATTTCACTGAAATTTCTAGGGATTGTTCGTGTTTTACTTGATTGCGTTATTTCGCTGCCGCTTGAGATAATTCAAAATTAGTTTTGACAAATGCTTCAATTTTACCATCAGCTTTAAGTTGTGTAATCACTTTGTCAATTTCTTTTTTCAGATTACCAGAATCCTTAGGCATGGCAATGGCATAACTATCTGATTTTGAGGAGTCAAAGTCAATGCTTGACACAATCGTCAAATCCGAGTTTGCTGCGGCATAAGCTTTAGCGATTGGCTCTTCAAAGACAACACCTGAAACTGTGCCGTTTTTTAGCTCATTAATCATCTGACCGTTCTTCGTCAAACTCACCAGATTAGCCCCTTTGACTTGCTCTTTCACGATATTTTCTTGAACCGTTCCTTTTTGTGCGGCCACTTTCTTATCGTCAAATGCTGACAGGTTTTGATAAGCATCTGCTTGTGACTTTTGAACGATCATCACATTTTTCGCTGTATAATAGGACGTTGAGAAGTCATATGCTTTTTGGCGTTCTGGTGTTGCTGAAATCCCTGAAATGGCTATGTCAGCCTTACCAGATTCGACTGATGCAAGCACGTTATTAAAGTCCATCGCTTGGAACTTGACTTTTACCCCCAAAGCCTTACCTATTTCATTAGCTAAGTCAACATCAGAACCCACAATTGTATTTTTGCCATCTTTAATCACTTGAAATTCAAAAGGCGCAAACTCAGGATTCAAGGCGACGGTCAAAGTCCCTTTATCTTTGATTTGATTGACATAGTGATTGGGCTCAGCCTTTTTATCTGAACCACAAGCCGTCAAAGCGAGTACAGCCGTTGCCGCAGCAACACCTAAAATCATTTTTTTCATCTTCATAAGTTATCTCTTTTCTGTATATTTATTACCTAACAGTATAATTATACGCTTTTAAAAAAAGATGTCAAGCTTTTCTACTTCAAAAAAATTTTGACATCTTTTTCTATATTTAAATCGCCTGTTACTGCTAGTCCATCGCCTTAATTTCCAATATCGTATCCCGAATTTGCGCTGCAAGTTCATAATCTAAGTTGCCAGCTGCTTCATTCATCTGCTCGGTCAGCGTTTTAACTGCTGCCTTGCGTTCTTTCCGATTCATGGTTTCATAGTCCACTTCGACTTCTTGACCATCATCGGTTACCTTGGTCAAGCCGATTTTATCGCGAATTTCCTTGATAATCGTCGTTGGCGTGATGCCATGCTCAAGATTATAAGCCATTTGCGTTTCACGACGGCGAGCGGTCTCATCAATCGCCTTGCGCATGGACTCCGTCATCTTATCAGCATACATAATCACGCGCCCTTCCGAGTTCCGCGCCGCACGCCCAATCGTCTGAATCAAGCCACGTTCATTGCGCAAAAAACCTTCCTTATCGGCGTCCAGAATTGCTACCAAGGATACCTCAGGCACATCAATCCCCTCACGCAAGAGATTAATCCCGACTAGCACATCAAACACACCTAGCCGCAAATCACGCAGAATCTCCGTCCGCTCCAGCGTCTTAATATCCGAGTGCATGTATTTGACCTTGACACCCATTTCCTTGAGATAATCGCTTAAATCCTCAGCCATTTTCTTGGTCATGGTCGTGACAAATGTCCGTTCGTTGCGCTCAGCGCGCAGATTAATCTCGCCTAGGAGATCATCAATCTGCCCCATGATGGGGCGAACCTCTACGATCGGGTCAAGTAGACCAGTCGGCCGAATGATCTGTTCAACAATCGTATCCGTCTGCTCCAGTTCATAGTCACCAGGTGTCGCAGAAACATAGACAATCTGATGAACATGACTTTCAAACTCTTCTCGTCTGAGTGGTCGGTTATCGAGCGCACTTGGTAAACGAAAACCATAATTAACCAGCATCTCTTTACGTGACCGGTCACCATTATACATCCCCTTGATTTGCCCCATGGTCATGTGACTTTCGTCAATCATGATTAAAAAATCATCTGGGAAGAAATCTAGCAGCGTATAAGGCGGCTCGCCCTCACTTCGACCGTCCATATGACGCGAATAATTTTCGACACCGTTGGTATAGCCCATCTCACGCAACATTTCGATGTCATAGTTAGTCCGCTGCTCCAAACGCTGCGCTTCTAACAACTTACCTTCCTCGTTAAAGTGTTTGAGTTGACCTGCCAGTTCAGTTTCAATTTTAGCAATTGATTCTTCCATATGGTCGTCATTGGTCACAAAGTGGGTTGCGGGGAAAATCGCCAAATGTTCGACTTCGCCCAAGACATGACCAGTCAAGGCTTCAATCTCACGAATTCGCTCGATTTCATCGCCGAAAAACTCCACACGAAAGGCATTCTCATCACGAGAGGCGGGGAAAATCTCGACGACATCGCCACGCACGCGGAATTTGCCACGCTGGAAGTCAATGTCATTGCGCTCAAACTGGATATCTACCAAGCTATTGAGCAAGTGGTCTCGTGAAATTTCAAGCCCCGGTCGCAAGCTAACCACATTATCAGCGTATTCCTTGGGATTCCCCAAACCATAAATACAGCTGACCGATGCGACGACGATGACATCATTGCGCTCTAAAAGCGAGCTCGTCGCACTATGGCGGAGCTTGTCAATTTCGTCATTGACCGAGCTGTCTTTTTCGATGTAGGTATCAGAACTCGGCACATAAGCCTCGGGCTGATAATAATCGTAGTAAGACACGAAATACTCGACCGCATTATTAGGAAAAAACTCCTTAAATTCGCCGTAGAGCTGACCGGCAAGCGTTTTGTTGTGGGCGATAACAAGCGTTGGCTTGTTTTCACGCGCAATCACCTGACTCATGGTATAAGTCTTACCAGTCCCCGTCGCTCCCAGCAAGATTTGCGCCTTCTCACCATTTTCAATGCCTTCACACAGCGCTTCAATCGCTGTTGGCTGATCACCAGATGGCTCATACTTTGAAATTAACTCAAATTTTCTTGACGTATCTTTTTCTATCATAGGTCAATTTTACCATTTTTGACCCCTGTTTTGTGGTATAATGAATGTGAATTCATTAAAAAGAGGTTATCATGTCAATACAAGAAAATTTAATCAAAGCCAGTCATTTAATCGACATGGACGATATCGTCCGTGAAGACAATCCGACGCTTCGCGCGGTAGGTGCAGACGTTGCCCTACCACTCTCTGACGAAGATATTATCCTAGGTGAAAAGATGTTGGAGTTTTTACGGAACTCACAAGACCCCGTCATGTCTGAAAAAATGGGCCTACGTGGTGGCGTTGGTCTTGCTGCACCACAACTCGATGTCTCTAAAAAAATCATCGCTTGCCTCGTTCCCAAAGAATTTGAAAGCAAAGAAGCTGCTGAAAAAGCCAACGAAGCTTACAGTCTAGCAACAATCATGTACAATGCTAAAATCGTGGCACATTCCGTTCAAGATGCGGCCCTTGCTGATGGCGAAGGCTGTCTCTCTGTTGATCGTGACGTCCCTGGCTACGTTATCCGTCACGCGCGTGTCACAGTCGACTATATTGATAAAAATGGCGATAAACAACGCCTCAAACTCAGAGGCTACGATGCCATGGTCGTTCAACACGAGATTGACCACACCAATGGCATCATGTTCTACGATCGCATCAATGAAGCTGATCCTTTTGCGATAAAAGATGGTCTGTTGATTATTGACTAAAGACAAAAACGTTCTGACAGATTTGACTGTTAGAACGTTTTTTTGATTGTCTAGTTATTGATATCAAAAGGAAGTCAATACCGTTATCACCCCTAGAAAAACACCGGGTAAATTGGCGATAAAAACTGGATAGTCTCGCTCTTTCTTTGAAAAAGCATAAATTGCCCAACAGGTACAATTAACACTTGCAACAAGTGGCTGGACAAAATTACCTTTGACACCAGTTAAATTAGATTGAATTTGCGCCAAATAACTCACATACATCAAAACAGACAATACCGTTGCAATTCTGCCAAGTAAGATGACTTTTTTCTCAGATAGCAAGGTTACATCACTCCTGCTATTTTGAGTAAAATGCCCAAGATAATAACACTGACAATTGCTCTTGTTGAATTGAACCATTTTTTACCAAGTAGATAATAAATCACAGCAACTAAAAGTACTGGTATCATCATAGGCATAATCTGATCAAGTGTCTCTTGAATATTTAATTTGACTTTACCTGATTTAAAGACCATCGTAATCGGTGCCCTTACGACACTTGGTACCATGGCTCCAATGACCGTTACACCAAGTAATGTAGCAGAGTTAGTCAACGCATTCAACTGACCACTCATATTACCGACCAATTTAACCCCTTGCTTGTAGCCAATCGTGACAGAGTAATAACGGAAGATAACAATCGCAATGTTGACTAATAACCAGATGATAACGCCTATCGCATTGCCATCTAATGCTAAGTAAGAAGCAACTGAACCAAAGATGGTCGGAAATAGTACACCAAAGATTGTATCTCCAACACCAGCCAAACTCCCCATTAGACCTGTTTTTAAACTTGCCACTGTTTCTTTTGATTGATATTTTTCTGCTTCTTGTGTGGCAATGTCCATTCCTAAGATAAGACCGCCCATATGAGGCGTTGTATTAAAGAACTGACTTTCAGTCTCCATCATTTGTTGGTATTCGGATTGGTTACCACCGTAAAACTTTTTCAAAACTGGTAGCATGGCATAAAGATAACCGCCACCCATCATGCGCTCATAGTTCCACGATATTTGACTACCGACTATCCAGTCTCGGCTAACTTTATTTAAGTCTTTTTGATTAATTTTCGTATTCATCTGCACTAATCCCTTCATTTACGACGACTTGTTGTGTTATTGCTGACTGTTCTGTCAGCTTTTTGAATTGTAACATGGCGAGTGCGAAGCCAACAATAGCAACACCAAACATTGGGATATGCAAGTAAGCAACTGCAACAAAACCAAATAGCAAGTAAGAAATAAATTGCTTAACAGGTAAATAGCGAAGCAAAATCGCAATCCCGACAGCAGGCAACATGCCGCCTGCAACTTGAAGACCTCCTGTCACCCAAGTTGGAATAACATCAGATACAAATTTAACAATGCTTTCACCAAAACTTAAAACTAAGAAGATAGGTAAGCCCCGTGATAATCCCCAGCTAACAATACCGAGACGGTGAAATAATTTAATTTTATTTTCGTTGACCTGTTCAACAGCCGCATCTATCCGCTTTTGGAAAAAGACATTACAAAAACGTGCAAGGATGTCTAATTGAATCATCAGTAGACCAACTGGTACCGCTAAACCAATTCCAAATTCAACGCCCTTACCACTCATCACCGCAAATGCCGTTCCGACAATACTCGCGGTCATATAGTCTGGTACACTTGCGCCACCATAGGCTTGAATCCCTAATCCCATCAGCTGTAATGTTGCCCCAACAGCTAAACCTGTCGTCAAGTCACCCATAATCAAACCAGTAATGGTACCCATCATCAGCGCTTGATTGGCTAGAATACAAATTCCTAAGTTTTCAACAATCGCATAAAAGCCTAAGAGCGATAACAGTATAATTTGCCACATTTCGATTTGCATATTACTTACCTACTTTCCATAAAAACTTGAGAATGGTTTTGCCTCTTCCATTGGCACCATTTGTGCTGTAATCAATATACCTTGCTTTTCTAATTCGCCTAGATGAGCAACCTCTTCTTTTGATAGAAAAACAGATTTTGTAACAGGTAGTTCCCCTGCTTGTTGACTAGAATTACCCAGATTAAACGAAGTAAGCGGTAGCCCTGCCTCTAATAATCTAAAAATAGTCGATATTTTTTTGACAATGATAAAGACTTTTTGTCCTTGATATACTTTGTCTTTCAAACGTTTTATAGCTGTATCTGTTTTTAAAATACTGAGTTTAATCCCACCGGGGACAGCCGTTTTTAGAGATGCCTTCGCCAAGTCATCTTTGACGACCTCATCATCAATAATCATGACTCGTGAGGCACCTGTTGCCCCTAACCACAAAGTCGCTACTTGTCCATGAATCAGTCGCTCATCCAAACGAACATGGCTTATTCCTAATGTTTTCACGCTACTTTTCTCCTTAATGACTTGTTTGCCTTCTTTTACTGCAACTTCTTTAATCTCCCAAGGACTTTTGATATTATTTTGCCCTTCAGAGATTAAATGTTGGACAACAGTATCTAGATTCTCTTCTCCCAACATCTGTTCGGTCATCGCTTGAATCAACATCGGTAAATTCATGCCCGCAACAATTGCCATACGTTCAGGAGCTTGTTCGACGATTTGATTAGCACAGTTAAATGGTGTGCCACCATAGAGATCAGCTAGAAATAGAATGGGTTTTGCTTTATTCTCTAGTGCAAGTTGTTGTATTTTTCCAGTTAATTTTTGGGGTGAATCGGTCTGTTCAAACGTGACTGTCGAAATGCCTTCTGATTGCCCAAAAATCATTTCTCCAGATTCTAGCATGCCCTTAGCCAAGTCGCCATGGCTGACTAATATCAATGAAAAACTCATACTTGTCTCCTAATCTATTTTTAACGTTAATTCAATGACTGGAATCAATTCATTGGGTGCTTGAATTGGTAAATTAAGCATTAACATGGTTGGATCTAATGATTCTTTGACATGCACCTCAGTGATTTCTTTGTAAAGATTATCCGTTGCTTCACGCTCGCCGCCAAGATTTTTGGTATCAGCAAAACGAATTTCACTCCCATCATTTAGTAGTCGCGCGAAGCTGACTTTTCCACCTAATTCAGGCAATAAAAGGGTTCGATAGGGCCAAGAGAATAGATGCAGGTACAGCTTGTTACCATTTTGCGTATAGCGACAGTCAACTGGTGCTTGAAATTGACTGTGGCCGGCTCCGTAGATGCTTTCGCCATGTTTATATAACCACTTACCAACTTCAGCTAAAATATCATCACTTGTTTCATTCCAAAGTCCCCTCGCATTGGGGTCGACATTCATCGTGAAATTTCCACCTTTTGATACGGTGTCAACCAACTGTTTGGCAACGAGCTCGCTTGATTTGAAATTTAAATTATCGCGATCATAGCCCCAGCTATTATTCAGAGTTTGCACAGTTTCCCAAATGTCTTCCTCTGACTCACTAGCTTTGCTTCTCGAAAACTGTTCTGGTGTTTGAACACCACGTGATAAATCTAAGCGGTCATTAATCAAAATATTGGGCTGTAATCCTTTAGCCAGTTGCTCGAGTGCTTCACTCCCCCAATCTTTTGCACCTTTACCTATGTGATGCGCCCATTTTCTTGTCGGATAGGAGAAGTCAAACCATAAATAATCAATTTCACCATAGTTAGTTAATAACTCTTGAATCTGATTTTGCATGAACTGACGATAGTTAGCCATGTTGCCGGAGTGCTTTTCTTGATAGTCTAGGTTATTTCGCATCGGATGATAACCATCTACTAGAAAATCTGGATGATGCCAATCAAGTAAAGAATAATAAATACCAATTTTAATGCCTTCTGCACGAAAGGCTGTTATCAACTCCGCCAATAAATCTTTTTGATACTGTGTCCGAGTTACTTTGTAATCTGTTTCATTTGTATCCCAGAGACAGAAACCATCATGGTGTTTGGCTGTGATAATCACATACTTGAAACCATCTGCTTTAGTTTTTCTAGCCCATTCTTTTGGATCAAGTAAATTTGGATTGAAGTGTTCAAAATATTTCTGATAATCTGCTATACTCATTTCTTCTAAAGTTTGTACCCATTCATGCCTAGCGGCAACTGAATATAAACCAAAGTGAATAAATAGACCGTATCTTGATTCTGAAAACCATTTTTGTTGAGACATTCTTAACCTCTTTCTTAGTTTCTGTCGACAACTATATGATAGCGTTTTCAAAACTTTTTTTCAATAGATGAAGAGTTTGTTGAAATTTCTTCAACAGCCCCTTCACAGTCAGTCTGACAACTTTTGTTTTTCTATAAGCAAAAAAAGCTAGACTAGGCTAACTTTTTATAACTTTTTAATAGAGTAATTCAACACCTACATCTTGGAGACGTGTCAGCTGTTCCTCTGAGATTGTGTCTGTAATCACACTTTCAAATGGTGATAGACTTGAAAGTTTGTAAGGTTCTAATTTATCAAATTTGGTAGAATCAACCATTAAAATACTAGCTTTTGACTTTTCTAAAATGCGACGTTTTAACATCATTTGTTCAAAATTAGCTTCATAGGCGCCATTTTCATCTAGTCCTGTTGTTGATAATAATGCCAAATCAATATTAATCGCATCTAAGAAATCATTCCCATAATTTCCCACCGTACTTGCAGCATCGTAAATGACTTCTCCGCCAAGAAAGAAAACTTTACTGTCATTCGTCTTAATCTGAATTAGGTCATAGGCCGTTTTCAAGCCATTAGTCACAATAACTAAATTTGACACTGTCGCTAAATATGGCATAATTTTGCTAACGGTACCACTTGAATCTAAGAAAAGGCTCATTCCTGAACCGATGAAAGTACTAGCAATTTCTGCAATATGTTCTTTCATTTTAGCATTGATATGATAGCGATAGTCAACACTGATTTCGTGATTTTGCGCCACTTCTAGCACAGCACCTCCACGAATACGTCTGATAT
This sequence comes from Pseudolactococcus yaeyamensis, assembly GCF_054658615.1. Taxonomy (NCBI): domain Bacteria; kingdom Bacillati; phylum Bacillota; class Bacilli; order Lactobacillales; family Streptococcaceae; genus Pseudolactococcus; species Pseudolactococcus yaeyamensis. Next base: position 11,012 of record NZ_BAAGGP010000041.1, on the reverse strand, counting down.
GCCCCTCTTTTTCAAGGTCAATCAATTCTCTTCTTAATGTTGCCTGTGAGCAAAAAAGTAACTCACTCATTTTTTCATTCGTCAGCTTTTTATGTTCTTGCAACAGTTTCAAAAGTGTTCTTTTTCGGGTGCTTTCAGACTTATGCGCAGCTTGCTCTGTCATAACTGACTCCTATGGTTTTATTTAATTATAATAAAAGTATAACATCAAATATCTTGTAAATCTAGATTGAAACTATTTTAGTTTCAGTTGATCCAAATTTTTCTCTTTTTAGCCACCAAAAAAGAGCTAACCCAGCTCTTTTTCATCTTTTTAAGCATCAACATCGCCTGCATCTGCTGCAGTTTCTACATTTTCTACATCCGATGCTACATCATCAGACTGATTGACAATGACGATTTGATCATCAATAACATCTGCTGCAAGCATTTTATGTTCGGGATATTCGATATAAAAATCAGCGATGGCATCTTCAATATGATCTTGGATGGTACGACGCAGTGGACGCGCACCCATTTTGGGATCATAGCCGATGTCAACTAATTTTTCCTTGACTGCTTGTGTAACATCCAAATGAATCTCATTTCGAGCAATTTGACCATTAACATCCGCCAACATCAAATCAACAATTTTCAGGAGATTGGCTTTGCTCAAGGCTTTGAATTCAATGATACCGTCGAAACGATTCATAAACTCGGGGCTGAAGAAATCACCGAGTTGACCTAAGACAGAGTTTGTCGTCCCTTCACGTGCTGCGCCAAAGCCAACATTAGCTTCAGATTTACCAGTCCCAGCATTTGAGGTCATGATGATAATTGTATCCTTAAAGCTAATCGTGCGACCTTGTGCGTCTGTCAGACGACCATCATCCAAGATTTGCAAGAACATATGCATGACATCGGGATGCGCTTTTTCGATTTCGTCTAACAAAATCAGCGAGTAAGGATTACGACGAACTTTTTCAGTCAATTGACCTGCTTCTTCATAACCAACATAGCCAGGAGGCGCACCAATCAATTTAGCCACGCTATGTTTTTCCATGTATTCACTCATGTCAAAACGAATCATGCTGTCTTGACTACCAAAAAGCTCTAGTGCTAATTGTTTAGCAAGTTCTGTTTTACCAACACCAGTTGGACCAACAAACATAAAGCTACCGATTGGTCGATTAGCTTTACCAAGCCCCACACGGTTACGACGGACTGCCTTAGAAATCTTATCAATGGCATCATCTTGACCGATGACGTGCGCTTTCAAGTCATCTGCTAGATTGATTAACTGTGTTTGTTCTTTTTCTTTCAAGTCACCGACAGGAATATGCGTTTTCTCTTCAATGATTGCTTCAATATCCTTTTCAGTAATGACTGGTGTTTCTTCATCAGTCATTTCTTGCTTGGACAATTCTCGTAATTTAGCGATTTTATCACGGAAATGTGCAGCTTTTTCAAAGTCTTCAGATCGTAATGCTTCATTTTTTGCATCTTCAGAAGACTGAATCCGTTTGGCAATTTCCTGAGGGTCAACGAATTTCAAGGTCAGATTTTTCTTAGAGCCGGACTCATCTAACAAGTCAATAGCCTTGTCAGGCAAGAAACGTTCTTGGATATAACGATTAGATAAGATGGCTGCCTGTTCAATCGCTTCATCGGTATATGTCACATGATGATAGTCTTCATAGCGTTTTTGAATGCCACGTAAAATGGTAATCGTTTCATCGACAGAAGGTTCATCAACCTTAACTGGTTGCATCCGACGTTCAAGTGCCGCATCTTTTTCAATAATCCGATATTCATTCAAGGTCGTTGCACCGACTAGTTGTAAGTCACCACGTGCCAATGCAGGCTTCAAAATGTTACCTGCATCCATATTGCCATCACCAGCAGAACCAGCCCCCACGATTTCATGGATTTCATCAATGAAAAGAATCACATCATTGCGATCTGAGATTTCTTTCATCAATTTTTGCATCCGTTCTTCAAATTGACCACGGATGCCTGTTCCTTGAACAAGGCTCACAACATCAAGACGAATAACTTCTTTATTTTGTAGTTTTTGAGGGACATCGCCATCGACGATTTTTTGGGCTAAACCTTCAACAACAGCTGTTTTACCAACACCGGGTTCGCCAATTAAGACAGGGTTATTTTTAGTTCGACGATTGAGTATTTCAATCACGCGTGTAATTTCCTGATCTCGCCCAATGACTGGGTCGATCTCGCCTTTACGTGCGCTTTCAGTCACGTTGAACCCGAAGTCCTCTAGCATGCCTTTAGGTTGCGCATTACCACCGCGGGCACGAGGCGGTTGACCACCATTGCCACCACGACCAGACTGCGTTGGCGGTGTGGCACTATCTGGGCGACCATTAGGTCGGTTTAGGCTGTCTCCTAATGTACCAAAAAGATCATCAAAGGGATTGTAGTTAGAATCTGACTGGTTGGTCACGCCTTGACTGCTACCATCGAAAAGATTGGTCGGCCCGCCGGCTTTCATGATTTGATAACAATTTTGACAGAGATCATTTTGTTTTTTGACACCATTTACATTTGTGTAGAGGTGAATCGTTGCTTCATTTAATTGACAATTTTGACAGAGCATAGACGGTAACTCCTTTACAGGTTGCAAGTATTTCCCAATGTTTTAAAAGTATAAAGAAGACTTCAAAATATTGAGAAAATCCTTGATTTTTTTATTTATTAAAAGGTAAATGGTCGTTTGACCAAATTTGACCTTTAATCATATTATATGCTTATTGTAATCTATTTTCAAGAAAAATGCTCATTTAAAATCATTTTTAGATGCAAAAAAAGCTGAGACAAAAAGCCTCTAAAAAATAGCGTTTCAAGCGCAATGTCAGCTCGAAACACTATTATTTTACTTTTCAGCAGCTAGTCTGCCTAAGCATTGTTTATTTTTCTACTTTATTTCTTTTTTCTAAAACGAAGATAACACCTATAAAAGCAACAAGACCAATGCTGATGCCGATGGCGAGTTTTTCCTCTAGCTCTCCCGTAAATGGCAGTTTGGGTTGATTACCTGAGGTTGTTGGTAATGGTGTCGTACTTGGGGGCGTCGTTGTATTTGGAGGTGCTGTGGTACTCGGTGGCGTAGTCGTACTTGGGGGTGTAGTGGTACTCGGTGGCGTAGTGGTACTCGGTGGTGTTGTGGTACTCGGTGGCGTAGTCGTACTTGGGGGTGGTGTTGTACTCGGTGGGGTCGTGCTTGGGGGAGGTGGTGGGCCTTCTGAGTCTTCTAGGACAAGTGCGGGTACTGCAACATATGTCGTTCCAGGTCCAGCATCTCTCGTCAATTTTTGTATTGGATATTCATAGGTCGTCGAGAGAGTTTCAGCGGAGCGTAACCACATCTTATACTGTTTACCGTATGGATTATATTCTTCCAATATTTCCTGTTGTAAAAGATTAAATAAAATCAAAGGTACGCCATTACTCCCCGTACTAGGAGTGGCAGAATACTTAGGTTCCATCTCAAAAGTGTTCATATCCGCAAAATTTAAAGCAAAGGCTTGTTTAGTACCTGTGCCAATTTTAATCGGGAAACGATTCTCAGTTTGTTGGAGATTACCGTAACTAAGATTGTTTACCTCTGGTCCTTTGCCTAATCCAAGAATCCCACGCTCATAGGCAAGGTTAAAATTATCTAGCACTTTAGACAGCTCATCGGAAAATCTATGTTCTTTTGGTATCAGGTCTTTATCTAAAAATTCCTTAAACGTTGGGTCTTGTACCGTCACTTTCGACACATAGTCTTCCCAATAGGTATCTTTGATATCGCTCTCATAATAGTTATCAATGACTGTTTTTAGTTGACTTTCTTGATAGCCTCTTGACTTGTCTTCGTTTTGCCAAAATTGTCCGTTTTGAGAACCTGTAATTTTCGCATTAAAATTATTTAACTCCCCTAAAGACCTCTCTCTAATGATAAGAGCATGTCCTTGGTCATCTACATAAAGAATACGCCAAAAACTATCCGCAAACTCAACGGAATCCCCTCGCGTTCCTGAGATACCATCCGCAAGAAAGTCGACATCATTTTTATCCCCCGCTTCATAAACTGTTAAGTCTGTATTGAAGACATTAGGTGTGACTTTTTTGAAAAAATCATTTTGAATTCTGATTTCATCAAACTGACGAATCTGTTGGCGACCAAAAACATCCTCTTTCATGCGTACAGGAAAAGCACCCATTAAACGATTATCGCCCGTTGTGTAGGTTGATTTATCCATATTGCTCAACAAGATACCACTTTCAGACAGGGGGTGGTAGATTCTAAGTAAGCCGAAATCGTTTTATCTGATTCTGAAAAATCATCAATGATAATTTCAGACAGTTCTGTACCCATTGTAAATTTGGCATAGGTTGGCGTACTATCTACACCCGGCGGCGTTGTGCTAAATTTACAGCCACTTAATTTAACATAGAAAGTCTCGGTTGGGTCGATATAGCGATGGTCTTTGGTCTTGTTCCAGATAAAGTAATCTAGCTTAGCTGTTCGGTCGCCTGTCTGAGTCAGTTCAAATTTACTAACACCGTAAGGGTCTTTTAATTCCTCTGCTTGAGTTTGCAGATCAGACAAGTCTTGTTCTAACTCAGCTTCTGTCTTACCTAGTTCTTGTAAGAGACGTTGATAATTCCAACTTGTCTTCCCATAACTTGATTCATAATTCAAAGGTAACATTTCAAACTCTGAGCGATGGGCTAGGAGTGAGATTTTAGCCGCCAATTCACGGACTTCTTGCGCTCTAGTACCAACTATGGGACCATCCAATTCATTGAGTTTATGGATTAAATAGGAGAATTGACTAGCTTGCGTGACAGTCACTTTTTCTTTGGTGAAAATATCTCGAAAATTCGACGTATAGACACCATTGCTATTCATACTTTCTGTCCAAGTGCCTTTCGAACTCCTTCTTTTCCACATCTCAATCTCATCGCCATCTTTTACTTTTAAGGTAGTACCAGTGCCTTCTAAGTTAAAGTATTGATCAACTTTGCCATTTACCCCACTGTTTCTAAAGACATTAAACGCATTGGTTGAGTAGTAAGATCCAGTAATCGGTGGTAATGGATACCGAACAGAACTATTAACAGATTCCACCGAACCCAATCCATCCGAACTATCCTTTGAACTAGCAAAACCGTTATACAAAGCAGAAAATGAATCCTTATTTTTCCAATAACGATATAAACCACTCCCTGTCGGGCTGAGGACGACCTCTGCAAATGACTGGACTGGCTGGACGACGGCACTCAAAACCAAACAGCTGAATAGCCCGACATCCGTTAAGACCTTTTTCGCTTTTTTAACCCGTTTAACCATCTTGAACTCCTTCTTCTTTTCCTAAAATTTATTTTGGTAGACAAAAAACTGAACGTGTTTCAAGGTTAGCCAAAAAGGCTGACCATTCAAACACGTTCAGTTTATGTATCATTTATAAAGTAACTTAGGTTATATGTTAATAGATAAGAAGAGGTCGCTCTGCTCTGCTCTACTCTGCTAAGAAATGATACATGGCGGCGCCTCCCTCTGTCAAGATTTTTATCGAATGTTATACTAGATTATTAACATTTATATATTAGTATTATACCACTATTCTCATATATTGCAAATCAAATGCTAAAACACAGGTTATTCACTAGATGCTTTTAAGTAAAAAAAGAACGCCATTTGACATTCTCTAACAGACTTACATAAAATCTCGTAATTGTTTACTACGTCTTGGATGACGTAATTTTTTCAAAGCTTTGGCTTCAATTTGACGAATCCGTTCGCGTGTGACTTTGAACTGCTTGCCAACATCTTCAAGGGTGTGCATCCGGCCATCATCTAAACCAAAACGCATTCTAAGAACATTTTCTTCACGGTCAGTCAAGGTATCCATAACCTCATCAAGCTGCTCACGCAACATCACACGGTTGGTATAATCAACTGGACTTTCAATCGCATCGTCCTCGATGAAGTCCCCCAAATGTGAATCATCTTCTTCACCAATCGGTGTTTCAAGCGATACAGGTTCCTGAGCAATCTTCAATATTTCTCGCACGCGTTCCGGCTTGATATCCATTTCTGCCCCAATTTCCTCAGGAGATGGGTCGCGACCCAAATCTTGTAAGAGTTGGCGTTGAATCCGGATTAATTTATTAATCGTTTCAACCATGTGGACTGGAATCCGAATCGTCCGTGCCTGGTCGGCAATGGCACGCGTGATGGCTTGACGAATCCACCACGTGGCATAAGTTGAGAACTTGAAACCTTTGGTGTGGTCGAATTTATCGACGGCTTTCATCAGCCCCATGTTCCCTTCTTGAATCAAATCAAGAAATTGCATACCACGGCCAGAATAACGTTTGGCGATAGAGACCACGAGACGAAGATTGGCTTCGGCAAGCATTTGCTTAGCCATTTCGCCTTCTTCACCACCCGCAACAATTGCTTCAGCTAAACGTGTTTCTTCGTCAAATGTCAACAGTGGGAAGCGACCGATTTCTTTTAAGTACATCCGAACCGGATCATCGATACGGACATTGGTCACAATTTCTTCGACTTCTTCTTCCGCTTCCTTTTCATCGATTTTAGTTGACTCAAGTGTCATCACCGATGGTTCACCTTTTTTATCAACGATTGAAATACCGGCATCCTGAATTTTTGTCAGTAAGGCTTCAATCCCTTCAGCATCTAACTCAAATTCTGTGATGAGTTCAACTGTAATATCATCATCGACAGCTTGACCTAATTTCTTGTGGTCACGAACAAATTCCGCAACCGCAACATCAAATGCTGAACCGATTTTTTTATTATTTTTTTTTGTTTCTACCAATTTTATACCCCATCTTGTTGTTTCTGAGCATCAAGTTGACGCGTTAAATGCACAATTTGAAAGGTTAGTTGTGTCTTCAACACTTCATTTCCAGTTTGCTCAGCTTGTAAAAGTTGCTCTTGTAGGACTTGTATCTGAGACAGCTTATCCCCTATTACAAAATTTTTCAATAAATCGTCAACTTCTTGATTCGATACCTCATCTGGGACATTGACGGTTGATAAAATCTTGGAAAATGTTTCCGAGTCTTCTCCAGTCAACTGTCCCCTCAAACTAGCTTCATCTGCCTCTCCCAAGCGTGCCATCATCTCAAACAGTTGCTGATACCGCCGATGCACAAATTTAAAATTAGGCGTTGACACGACACGTGCCATAACACTGGGATGATAAATCATCCGATGCAGTAATTGTAACTCAGATAACTCAATCTGCGACAACTTCTTAGCACCCATTACAGGAATAGGCGTTACAGGTGTTCGGGCGACAGATGAATAACCATCATCCTCAGGTGGCGGAGGTGCCATGCCATCATCAAACATAAACGGTTCGTCATAAGTTGGCTGTGAGGCCACCACATTTTCCCGTCTTTCATTCACAGCAGACTCTACTTGATTATACTCGAAATCCGGTAAAATCTCAACTAATCGCTTTATATACGCATCTTGCGCAGTCAAAGAGTCAATCGCCGCAATTTTAGGCGCCATTAAGGCAATGAACTCTAATTGTGCCAGCAAATTAGTCAAATTCGCTGGTCGTAAATGATCCATCAAAAACTCCACTGGTGCCATCCGACCAGTGGTCATCAAAGTGCCAAGCGCACCTGGATAAGCTTTATTGTACTCGTCAGGGTCTAGACCATCAGGAATCCGAACAACTTCAACATCATCCGAAGACAGCAAATTTAAAGCCTTGTAAATGGCATTCTGCCCAGCCTTATCCCCATCATAAACGAGAATAAATTTCTTAGCAAGCGACCGAAGTTTGCGGATATGTCCCTCCGTCAATGCCGTTCCCATACTTGCCACAGCGTTGCTAACGCCATTTTCATAAGCCGCAATAACATCCATAAAGCCTTCCATCAAATAAACTTCATGCGTTTTTTTGATGCTTTTAGCCGCTCGGTCAAGGTTGTACAGCGCTTCAGATTTGTTGAAAATTGGTGTGGTCGTTGAGTTTTTATACTTAGCTAATGTTTTATTGTCAAGATCTTCTGGCCGCCAGATACGCCCAGAGAAAGCGATGACCTGCCCATGCGCATTATTAAGCGGAAACATAATTCGACCACGGAAACTGTCAAAAATGCGCTTCTCAGCAAATGTTATCAAACCAGAATTTGTTAAAACAGATTCTTCAAACTTTTGCTTGACACTCTGGTATAGGAAATCATTGTCTGACAAACTCAACCCAATGTTGAATTTCTCAATGATGTCATCAGAAATCCCTCTATTTGCCAGATACTCTCGAGCCTTGGCGCCCTCTTCGGTCGCGGTTAGGACAGTGTGATAAATACGTGCTGCTTGATTGTGCAAATCACAAATAGCTTGATTTGGATTATCTTGTACTGGTTTTGTGTCTATTTCCAGAGGAATACCAGCTATATCAGCAACTTCTTTAACTGCCTCACGAAATGGAATATCCTTGTAATCCTCAAGAAATTTAAAGACATCTCCCGATTTGCCACAGCCAAAACAATGGTAAAATTGCTTTTGCGCATTGACATTAAAACTTGGTGTTTTTTCCCCGTGAAATGGACATAGACCTAGGTAGTTCGTGCCAGCTTTAGACAAGTGCACATGTTGCGAAATCACATCTACAATATTGACACTAGATCTGATTTCTTCTATCTTAACTTTGTCAAGAAGCGACATGCTACCTCCAATCTCGTCTTAATCAGACGCAATTAACTATTGGGAAACGCCATTACATAGGCAAAAAAACGTCTATTCAACAATAGACGTATGTGACGGAGAAGACAGGATTCGAACCTGCGCACCGGTTTCCCAGTCTAACGATTTAGCAAACCGTCCTCTTGAGCCTCTTGAGTACTTCCCCAACTTCTTTATTATATCATTTATCAAATCATTTTGAAAGCCATAATCTTTCGAATAAGCTAACAAATGGGCACAAGTGGACTCGAACCACCGACCTCACGCTTATCAGGCGTGCGCTCTAACCAGCTGAGCTATGCGCCCTAAGTTTACACAAAACATAAAAATGATTCATATACTCAGGTTGTTAGAGGTCTGATACCGCTGCTAAGAGGCACCTTCAGCAAAATCATCTACTAGATAATTTTGGCTACGATTTCGCAAGCTCAACACTCTAACCAGCTGAGCTATGCGCCCTAATCAGTATAGATTAGGAACCATTCCAGATAATAAAAAATGGTAAGCGGGTGACGAGAATCGAACTCGCGTAGTTAGCTTGGAAGGCTAAGGTTCTACCATTAAACTACACCCGCAAAGTCTTATAAAAAGACACACTATGGCGCGAGACGGAATCGAACCGCCGACACATGGAGCTTCAATCCATTGCTCTACCAACTGAGCTACCGAGCCTAGGGAGAATTAGAATATCACAATTCAAAATATCGACTTAAACATCAACAAATGAAATGAAAGGAGGATGTGGGATTCGAACCCACGCACGCTTTTACACGCCTGACGGTTTTCAAGACCGTTCCCTTCAGCCGAACTTGGGTAATCCTCCATAAAAAGTGGACCTTGTTGGGTTCGAACCAACGACCGCTCGGTTATGAGCCGAGAGCTCTAACCAGCTGAGCTAAAGGTCCAACTGAAAAAATAAAATAGCGGCGAAGGGGATCGAACCCCCGACCTCCCGGGTATGAACCGGACGCTCTAGCCAGCTGAGCTACACCGCCTAAGTGTAAACATGATGTTTAGCCATCAATCGGGAAGACAGGATTCGAACCTGCGACACCTTGGTCCCAAACCAAGTACTCTACCAAGCTGAGCTACTTCCCGAACTTCTGATATATTGGAATTTGTCTCCCAATATATCTTTTTACCTATCCTGTGATATGCTCAATAGTTTGTCTTAACACCGTTAAGCTCACTACGATCGGATTGCTGACGCAATCACAAACTATTTCACTTCAAAGTTTCTTCGCTTACAAAAACAAGCTTTTGACACTTCGAAACTTTGATGCACCCTGCAGGATTCGAACCTGCAACCGCCTGATTCGTAGTCAGGTACTCTATCCAGTTGAGCCAAGGGTGCTCATAGTTTTAATTTCATCGCCTATCTAAGCGATGCCGAGGACCGGAATCGAACCGGTACGAAGGTTACCCTTCGCAGGATTTTAAGTCCTGTGCGTCTGCCAGTTCCGCCACCCCGGCTTACCTCTAGCTGAAGCGAAAGACGGGGTTCGAACCCGCGACCCCCACCTTGGCAAGGTGATGTTCTACCACTGAACTACTTTCGCATACTTCTATTCTATTAATGCCGGCTACATGATTTGAACACGCGACCCTCTGATTACAAATCAGATGCTCTACCAACTGAGCTAAGCCGGCTAAATGCGGATGAAGGGACTTGAACCCCCACGCCGTTAAGCGCTAGATCCTAAATCTAGTGCGTCTGCCAATTCCGCCACATCCGCTTGATGACCCGTGCTGGGCTCGAACCAGCGACCCATTGATTAAAAGTCAATTGCTCTACCAACTGAGCTAACGAGTCAATTACTTGGTACCCACAATCACTTGTGGTTTTTAAAACACAGATATGCTTTAACGGTCTCGACGGGACTTGAACCCGCGATCTTCGCCGTGACAGGGCGACGTGATAACCACTACACTACGAGACCTAATGGGAGTTGAGGGGTTCGAACCCCCGACCCTCTGCTTGTAAGGCAGATGCTCTCCCAGCTGAGCTAAACTCCCATGTAGGAGTTCAACTCAACTGCCCTGTTTCTACGGTTGCCATGCAATCCTCGAAACAAGTGCTTGCGCATTAGCTGAGCTAAACTCCCTATATAAAGTGTAAAGACACCCTATAACTGGTAAAAGCGGCTTCTCAGTCGCTTTAATTCGCTTGGCACCGACCATATCTCACAGGGGGCAACCCCCAACTACTTCCGGCGTAATGAGACTTAACTGCTGTGTTCGACATGGGAACAGGTGTATCTCTCATGCAATAAGCACCAAACTGGTT
>NZ_BAAGGP010000040.1:0-25096 GCF_054658615.1 Pseudolactococcus yaeyamensis | reverse complement strand
GATGTCTGACTTTATCGCCGTCACGATAACCTTCAACGATTGTCACGTATTGTGTGCCTTCACGATTTTTAGTTACTTTTACAAATGCCATATTTATATTATATCAAAACCAACCGTCTACAACAAGCGTGAAGTTGTAAAAAACTATCATATCCCTTGATATAATAGCTTTTGGGGGTGTATTTTTTAGTTTTAACTGTCAAACTCGGGAATGAAGGATGTGACACCTTTTGATGATGACGACGATTGGTCAAAATTTTAAAGGCAAACATTTCGGTTGAAATAACGCTTGATCTGCGCACAGGTGAAGCGTTTTCTTATATTTTTTGATATAATAAAAGCAAGTCATTTTTTGTCTGATAGGATTCAGAAAAAGATGAAAAGTATCACATGGAGCACAGAAAGGGATATATCATGGTCATCACAGTTGCTGAATTACTTGGGAAAATTAAATTCGATGTGATTTACACGTCGGAAACTGCACTGAAAAAGGAAATCACAACTTCTGATGTGACTCGTCCAGGCTTGGAAATGACGGGTTACTTAGAATACTACACACCAGAACGGATTCAACTTTTTGGCATGAAGGAATGGTCCTATGTTCAGAATGTCATCGGCGATAATCGCTATGATTTACTGAAAAATATTGTGACGGATGCAACGCCTGCGATTATTGTCGCGAGGGGCTTGGCAGTACCAGACGAAATGATTTGTGTGGCCAAAAAACGTGATACGATTCTCTTACAATCAACAGAACCGACTAGTCGTCTCAATGGAGCGATTACAGCCTTTTTAGATGAAAAATTATCAACGCGGACAACAGTTCATGGTGTGCTCATGGATATTTTTGGTGTGGGTGTCCTCATTCAAGGCTCATCTGGTATTGGGAAGTCTGAGACTGGTTTAGAGCTGATCAAGCGAGGACATCGTTTGGTCGCAGATGACCGCGTTGATGTCTATCAAAAAGATGAGTTTACTGCTGTAGGTGAGCCAGCTGAAATTCTACGCCACTTGATTGAGCTGCGTGGTGTTGGGATTATTGATGTTATGAGTCTTTTTGGCGCTGGCGCTGTCATGGACAGTTCTCGGATTGATTTAAGCGTTTATTTGGAAAAATATGAAAAAGGAAATGCTTATGACCGTCTTGGCAATGGTGAGACGACCATTGATTTCTCAGGCGTTGCTGTACCACAAGTTAAAATTCCAGTGACAACCGGGCGAAATGTCTCTGTGATTATTGAAGCAGCAGTCATGAATTTCCGAGCAAAAAATATGGGCTTTGATGCCACGAAAATGTTTGAAGAACGTCTGTCGAATTTGATTGCGGAGAATTCGTAAGATGGGACAATTATTTTTAGCAATCAATCCAATCGCATTGAAACTTGGGCCACTTGAAATTCGGTGGTATGCCCTGTGTATTGTCACGGGCGTTGTTGTGGCTGTATGGCTGGCGATGAAAGAAGCGCCACGTAAAAAAATCAAACCAGATGACATTTTAGACTTTATTTTGATCGCTTTTCCAATTGCAATCATTGGCGCTCGACTTTATTATATCTTGTTTGATTTAGATTTTTATCGTCAGAATCCTGGTGAAATTTTTGCTATCTGGCATGGCGGTCTCGCCATTTATGGTGGCTTGATTGCTGGTGCCGTGACCCTCTTCATCTTTTCTTATTATAAAATGATCGCCCCCCTTGATTTTCTAGATGTTGCCGTACCTAGTGTCTTGGTCGCGCAAGCCATAGGGCGTTGTGGTAATTTCTTTAACCAAGAAGCCTTTGGCAAAGCAGTCGATTCATTAGATTACCTGCCTAGTTTTATTAAAAATCAAATGTATATTGACAACAGCTACCGTACGCCGACATTTCTCTATGAATCCTCTTGGAATTTTATCGGTTTTACCCTCGTCATGTGTCTCCGCCATCGGCTTAAATTCCTAAAATCAGGGGATATGGTTGCTTTCTATCTCATCTGGTACGGTCTAGGACGTTTCGTGATTGAGGGGCTGCGGACCGATAGCCTCATGCTGGGATCGATACGTGTATCGCAAGCCCTATCGCTCTTCTTAGTTGTCGTCGGATTCATCTTCATTTTGATCAGTCACAACATGAGCAAATATTTCCTTAATAAGCCGTAATTTGCTATAATTCACTATAGAGGCATTGTCATTTTTGAACATGGTCATGGTAAGCTACATTGGCTTGCCATCATATTCAAGGAAAGCAAAAGTAACACATTTAGAAAAGAGGTAGATATGGGAGATATTGCATTGATCATCATTGCTGTTGCCGTAGCGGTCTTGGTGCTCTTCTTGGTCGTTTTAATTATCAAGGTCATGAAAACGGTTGATGAGGTCAATCGAACAGTTGCCATCGTCACACAGGATACAGATATTTTACTCAAGCAAGCAGATATCTTGATGGCGAAGACCAACACCTTGCTTGATGATGTGAATAGTAAAATTGTCACGATTGATCCACTTTTTACGGCTATTGCTGACTTATCTGAAAGTATCTCTAAAGTGAATCGCTCAGGTAATGCCTTTGCAGCACGTTTCAAAGGGAAAGCAGCCAATGCTGGAAAAGCAACGGCTATCGTTACCTTGGGACGTGGTGCTGGTAAATTTTTTAATCGAAAAAAAAGTAGGGTATGACATTAGATTAATTCAAAGTCTAACATGATAATTCTAGATTTTTAAAGTAATGATTGAAATCAATCGTCTTCAAGACTTTGAGTGGCCACCATACTCCTTCAAGCACAAAATCCAAATAGCTTTCGGCTAAGATAGCCAACTCATCGTCAAACATTTTTACGGTATACCTATACGCTTTCGAATGTTTTACTTGATTTGTCTATCTTAGCACAAAATCTTGTGTCTTGATTTCATACTTGAGTGAGTATGTTCGCAAATGCCCCTGCTTGGATGAAGCGCCAGTGGAGGTCAAGTTTTAAGAGTTTACGAATTAAAATCGCAAAAAGGAGAAGAATAATGGCTAAAAAAACAGGTTTTTTGGTAGGTGCAATTTTAGGGGCTTTGACAGGTGCTGCCGCAGCATTGGCGACAGCGCCAAAAGAAGGCAAAAAATTACGTCAAGATGTTAAAGAGTTTTATCAAGATTATAAAGAAGACCCTAAAGCTAAATTTGACGAGGTCAAAGATACAGCAGTTAATTTTTATGATGAAAAATCGGGTCAATTGGTTGATTTTTCAATTGAGAAATACAATGACATCAGAGAAAAATTCGATAATGGGGATATCTCAGCTGAAAAGGCAACAGCTTTTCTAGTCGCGAAAAAAGATGACATTAAAGCTAAAATTGATTCAGGCGAATTGTCAAAAGAAAAAGTACTGGATTTTTTAGCACTGACAAAAGAAAAAATCGCGGATAAAATGAACGACCTTACTGGGACAGTTTCAGAGCAAGCAGATGAAGCAGAAGATGATTTTACACTGGCATTAGAGCAAGAAGATTTGGTTAAAAAAGCGGATGAGATTTCTGCCAAAGCAGATCAATTAGTTTCAGAAGCAACAACGCAAGTCGTTGAAACCGTAGAAAAAGTTTCTGACAAACTGACTGACTAAAATAAGCTAACAAAAAAGGACTGTCAAATGGTTTTGGTAGCCCTTTTTAATATCAATTAATGTGATACACGTTTACGTGCAGCTTTACGACGATTATCATTGATGAATGCTTCCTTTTTAAGTTCTGGGTCAATGATTGTTTTCTTGATGGCGAAGATACCGGCAGCAGTTGCAGCGAGTGTTCCAACAATACCAGTAATGATACCTTTACCAAATTTTTCCATTTGAAAATCCTCCTAAGTTATATGCTATAATTTAATCATAACAAAAAAAATGAAAAAAGTGAAAAAATTGATAAAAAATAAAATTTTAATCATTGCAGGACCGACAGCAGTAGGTAAAACGGCCTTGTCAATCAATATTGCCCAAAAGTATAATGGCGAAATTATTAATGGCGATAGTCAACAAGTTTATCGAGAAGTTCATATTGGAACGGCTAAGGCGACAGAAAGCGAGCAGGCTGCTGTGCCTCACCATTTGATTGATGTGCGTGGGCTTACAGCATCATTTAGTGCGCATGATTTTGTAAGCCAAGCTAATGCAGCAATTGCTGATATACTATCACGTGGCAAATTGCCGATTATTGTGGGTGGGACAGGTCTATACTTGCAAAGCTTGATAGAAGGTTATCATTTGGGTGGTGCGGGTCACCATGAGGAGATGCGAGCCTTGCGTGAAGAATTAGAGTTATTAACAGATGAACAACTGTTTGAAAGACTTGATGCACATCAGATTGAGATACCAGAATTGAATCGTCGTCGTGCGATTAGAGCTTTAGAAATTGCTCAATTTGATGAGCAGCTAGAAAATAAAAAATCAGATTATGACTTTTTAATCATCGGGTTGAATACCGAGCGTTCGGTCTTATACGAACGAATCAATCATCGGGTTGACTTGATGATGGCAGCAGGATTGTTAGATGAAGCCAAGATGCTTTATGCCCGTTTTAAAGACGCGCAGGTGTCACGTGCCATTGGTTACAAGGAGTTCTTCCCATATTTTGAAGGACAGATTAGCTTAGAGACAGCAGTTGAAGCGGTCAAGCAAAATTCGAGACGTTATAGCAAGCGACAAATCACCTGGTTTAAAAATAGGATGGCTGTTGATTTTCAGGATATTTTGGCACCAGATTTTAAAGAGCAGATTGAGCGAAAAATAGAAAGGTTTTTAGATGATAAAAACTGAAAAAATGCAAGAAAAAGTTGTCCTAGTCGGTGTTGAAATCTTTGACAATCATCAGACTTTTGAAGCATCTATGACAGAATTAGCCAGTCTAGCAACGACAGCTGGTGCTGTTGTCACGACAGTTTTCACGCAAAAGAAAGAACGACTAGACGGCAAATACTTGGTCGGGATTGGTAAACTCCAAGAAATCAAAGACAATCTAGAAGCTGATGAAGTGGATACGGTCATTTTTAATGAAAAATTGACCCCGCGACAAAATGTCAATCTGGAAGGCTTTCTAGGTGTTAAAGTCATTGATCGGATGCAGTTGATTTTAGATATTTTTGCCCTTAGAGCGAGATCGCACGTCGGCATGTTACAGGTTGAATTGGCACAGTTGAAATATTTACTGCCACGTTTGTCAGGAAGTAAGGGATTAGAACTCAGTCGTCAAGCGGGTGGTATTGGCTCACGTGGTGCAGGTGAAAGTCAATTGGAAACAGACCGCAGACATATTCGTCACCGCCTTGAAATCATCGAAGCACAGCTTAAAAAGGCTGAGAAAGTCCAAGAAAATAGCCGTCAAAAACGCAATCAATCAAGTATCTTTAAATTGGGATTAATCGGTTATACCAATGCAGGAAAGTCCTCAGTCTTCAATGCCTTAACGCAAAAAATTCAGTATGAACAAGATGAATTATTTGCGACTTTGGATGCAATGACCAAGGACTTTTCACTACAAGATGAATTTACAGTCACATTGACCGATACGGTTGGGTTTATTCAAGATTTACCGACGGAGCTAGTGCAGGCCTTTAAATCGACCCTTGAGGAGTCGAAAAACGTTGATTTGTTGCTACACGTGATTGATGCGTCAGATTCTAATCATAAGATTCATGAGGATGTTGTTGAAAGCATCATGAAAGATTTGGAAATGTCGGCTATTCCGATTTTGACTGTTTATAACAAATTGGATTTGGCAGATGATTTTGCGCCAACTATTTTGCCGAATGTTCAGATTTCGATTAAATCAGAGGCGGGAGTTCAGCAACTGCGTCAGGCTATTATTGCTAAAATTAAGGAACTGTTTGTACCTTTTGAACTAGCACTACCTTATGAGGCAGCGTATCGCTTGCCAATGCTTAGAAAAATTGCTTTGATTGAGGCTGTGGTCGCAGAAGATGAGACAGAAATTTATCATGTGTCAGGGAGTATTTCTGAGCGGGAGAAATGGAGGTTAGTAGAAGATGGACTATGTTGAGTTAGCGATTCAATCAGGCGGTTTTATGGCCATGGATCGGGTTTTATTGACCAATCGTTTGGCAACTTTGGAAACGGCGCAGGAGAAGTTAGCTTATATTTGTCCGCCGGCAAGCGTGATTAATGCTTATTTTGCAGAGTTGTATCAAAAACAAGGGCCAGAAGTGGCGACAGACTACTTTTTAGAACTGTCAACGACTTTTAAGAGTTTTTCGGCGACACCCAGTTTTGACTTAGAAGGCGCGAGCCATGTGCCAACTTTTCGCTTTATTCGCTTGAACTTATCAGGTAAATCTTTTGGTTTTGCCTATGAAAATGCTGCTGGACAAGCGATTATTTTTAGTGAATTTTCTGATGAACGGCTGACAGACGACCTCTTGTTTGAAATCGCACAGCTGTTTCCCCAGTATGTCATTTGTTTAGAGGAAGGACGAATCACGATGATTGCCCATGACTTTGGTGATTTTGGTGCGGAAGTTGCTTTAGATGCCCTCACGACCAAGTCTGAAAATGCAGACTATATCAAGATAACCGCCTTGAATATCGCAGATGGATTGGCTCAGTACAGAAAACGATTAAATAATAGCGTTTGCAATAAAAAAATGGTACAATTTTCTCGTAGAACATTTTCATTGTATATTCAGAAAGTAGGTTTAAAATGACAGCAGTATTCCTTATTTTTTTACTCATCATTATCATTGTGATTTTGGCGAGTCTTTCGAGTTTGTTTTACGTCGTGAAACAACAAAGTGTCGTCATTATTGAACGCTTTGGTAAGTTTACGACGATTGCAAATTCTGGTTTCCACTTGAAACTACCTTTCGGCATTGACCGGATTGCTGCGCGCGTGCAGCTCCGTTTGCTCCAAAACGACATGAACGTTGAAACGAAAACACAAGATAACGTTTTCGTTCAAATGACGGTGGCGACGCAGTATCGGGTGAATGAGCAGAACGTGACAGATGCTTATTACAAGCTGATGAATCCGGGTGAGCAAATTAAATCTTACATTGAAGATGCTTTGCGGTCAAGTGTACCGAAATTGACCTTGGATGAATTATTCGAGAAAAAAGATGAGATTGCCCTTGAAGTCCAACGTCAAGTGGCTGAAGAAATGTCAACTTACGGTTATATCATCGTGAAAACTTTGATTACTAAAGTTGAACCAGATGCCGAAGTCAAACAATCCATGAATGAAATCAATGCGGCGCAGCGTAAACGTGTCGCAGCACAAGAGCTTGCCAATGCAGATAAGATCAAAATCGTCACAGCGGCTGAAGCCGATGCTGAAAAAGATCGCTTGCATGGGGTCGGGATTGCTGAACAACGTAAAGCAATTGTTGATGGCTTAGCTTTGTCAATCAAGGAAATGAAAGATACTGGCGTGGATATTTCCGAAGATCAAATCATGTCGATTCTTTTAACCAACCAATATTTGGACACCTTGAACCAATTTGCTAATAATGGTAACTCATCCGTCTTCTTACCAAGTCAACCGGATGGCATCGAAGATATTCGGACGCAAATTTTGACGGCACTTAAGGCTAAAAATTAAATCTATTCTGAAAAAGAGAAGCTAATATTTTAAAATGTAAAAGTTCGGATTTTTATGATGAAATCCGAACTTTATTTTATGTATAATATCAATTTATTGTTATTACATTTGAGTACTATACTTGTTCAAAAATTTTATTTATCTTAAAATTAAGAATTTCGTAGAGTAATGCAACTTGCAACTCAAGACGACATCTGGCGTTTTGATACGGAATAGCCACTTTTTAATTGATAACATGTGTATCAGTTTTTATTTTTAAAAAATATACAGAAAATTGAAACTATATATTGACAGCGCTTTCTAAAATTGATAGAATAAGTTACATAGGGATGGATAGCCACTATTAAGTTAGGTTAATCCCAAAATAAAAAATGAAATCAAGTTATGAATATTGAAAAAAACATTTCAAATGAAAAAATTGAAGTTGAAATTTTAAACTTCAAAGAAATTGATGTGGCATACACTTGTCATGAACCGCGCTTTAACTAATTAAAAAAGTAAAGAGCTTAGGAATTTTCCTTGGCTCTTTTAATACGAGAGAGGATAGCAATGTTGAGATATAGATTAACACCACTTAGAACATTAGTTGATACAGGCAATGATTTTATTTTATTTTAGTTGATAATGAAAAAAAGAAATATTTAATATTTGATAAGGCAGTTCAAAATAAGGAATTATTAGATGTTTTTGAACAATTATCACAGGAGGGTATCTATACGAAAAAGTCTCAGGAGTATAATGAAGTCACACGATTGTTAGAAAAACAAAGAATCATTGAGCAATTTTCAGATAAAATTATTGAGGAAGAAAATAGCCGTTTCTTTGCACAGGGGCTTTATTTAAAAAGATTTGGAGAAGAAAAGAAAATTCAGAAACGACTAGAGTCGTTAAGAATTGTTATAATTGGTGCTGGTGCGCTAGGTAGTAATCTTTGCGTTAAATTTTCGGCAATGGGATGTAAAAACATCGTTTGTATAGATGCTGATAAAGTGGAAGTAAGTAATTTGACACGTCAAATATATTATACAGATTTACAGGCTAGGAAAGAGTGCTACAAGGTGGATGCTTTAGCTAAGTTTATTTTTAATTTTTATCCTGAGAGTAACTTTTTAGGAATCAAAGAATTTGTCAGCTCAGATAATTTAGGCACAATTATAGAAGGTGAGATTGATTTAATAGTGAATACTGCTGATTCACCACAGGGAAAAATTGATCAATGGGTTAGCCATTTTGCTGTTGAATTCAATATACCATTGATTACTTCACACTATCAAAATGTTGGACCACTCTATATTCCAAAGTCACATTCAGCATGTTGGTTCTGTTTAGAAAAACAATTAGATAAGGAAACAGAAGGTGTTTTTTCAAAAGTTATCAGTCTGTCAAATAATGCTCCAAATACAAGGAGTGCCTCTTTTGTTACTGGGGAATTAATGAATGAGAAAATTATTATTGATGTGTTTACTTCGCTTTTCATTTCAGAAGAGATTGATAATATGATAAACAAGTATTATACATTTTCCTCTGATAATTATATTATTAAAGAGCATAGCATCAATAAAAATGTTAATTGTACCTGTAATTAAGGAGCTTTGAATGTGTGAATCTTACTATTTATCACCTTTTGCAACAATAAGTCCTGAAAAATCGGGTTTTAAATTAGGAAGTCTGCTTGAACCAAAAGAAAGTATGTATATTAATAGTTTAACTGAACTAATTAATATGTCCAAAGATAACCTAGAGTGGTTATTTGTTCATAAAAAGAAAATAAATCAATATAAAAATAGAGCGTTTTATATATTGGAGAAAACATTTGAAAATCAAGTAGATACTGTAGGCTATGTAGAAACTACAGCAAGATGCCCATATCACTGTCAAATTTGTCCTAAAAGTAATCAAAAGCAAAGGAGAGTGAGTTGGGAACTTTCTCTTTCAGATTTAGATAATCTTTTATCCCAGATATCTAAAGCTAAAAAATTGACTTTTCATGTATTTGGAGATCCACTCTTAGATAAAAATATTTTTGAGAAAATATCCTTAGCAAATAGGTATGGTATTAAGCCTTCCTTTTCAACAAATCTTATTTCATTATTAAATTTAGAACTTTTTAAATTTAATAATATAAAACTATCAAACTTGACAATATCTTTTGATTCGTTAGAATCAATGAAATTATCAGAAATAAGAGGTGGAATCTCTAAAGAACACCTTGAAAAATCAATAGATTGCTTAATTGAACTTGGAGAACAAGCTCTTAAGATAAAAAATATTGAAACAATTTATTTACAAAGAATAGATTTAAAAAATAATCAAGAAGACGAACAAAAACTAAAATTTTTAGCAAATAAAAATCCTTTATTTCATTATGTTAAAAAAAAGTTTATCACTTTTCCAACTGTTAATAGTTCACTTTCAACAGTTGAAAAAATTGAATTTGGAGAGACAACTTTATTATATCGA
The DNA here is from genome assembly GCF_054658615.1 of Pseudolactococcus yaeyamensis. Taxonomy (NCBI): domain Bacteria; kingdom Bacillati; phylum Bacillota; class Bacilli; order Lactobacillales; family Streptococcaceae; genus Pseudolactococcus; species Pseudolactococcus yaeyamensis. Next base: position 15,074 of record NZ_BAAGGP010000040.1, on the reverse strand, counting down.
GCTTTAAAAGCAAAACTTCCTTTTCAATGTCTTAAACCGTGGTTTAAAAATGAGACATGTATTCTTAGTGATGGTAGTTATTCACCATGTTGTATGCTACTTAATGACGAATTTCAACTAGGAAATTTGAAATCTAAAACTATGAGTGACTATTTTTCAAGTAGGAGTCATGGAAATTTTAGGAAAAATATTTTTAACAGTTCTATTGGTGGAATGTGTCAGAAATGTCGAATTCTAAAAAACAGGGTGCAGCTACCTGATGAAATATCAGAGTTTGATATTAAAATTTTGCGTAAGTTTTGTTTGTCTGATTGGGAGACGATTAATGAAAAAAATAGCATTTGAGAAGCCGATTGGACTTCAAATAGAGATTACAGGGAAATGTAACTTGGTCTGTAAACATTGTTACAACTCTTCTGGAGATATTGGGAAATATGATATTTCTGACCAAGTTTGGATAAAATTTTTTGAAGATTTTTTAACTCAATATTCAGTATCAAATATTAATATTTCTGGAGGAGAGCCTTTACTAAGGAAAAAAGTATTGTTATCAATAATAGAGAAAATCCAGCAAAATAATAAGCTAACTAAAGTGGTAATTATGACAAATGGTTATTTTATCACAGATAAATTTTTGAAAGAGTTACAACAATTTCAAAATCCAATTGAATTTCAAGTGTCTCTTGATGGTGCAAATAAAGCTAGTCATGAAATAGTTCGAATAGTTGAAGGTTCTTGGGAAAAATCGATTGATGCGTGTATAAATATTGTTAATCATGGTTTTAAATTAGGTATAGCAAGCACGGTAACAACACAAAATATTTTAGAGATAGAGGATTTATTTGAATTGTCTGTAGCAATTGGTGCTCATAGTCTAACTATAGGTCCAGCAGTTAAACTTGGAAGGAGTATTGTGGATAGCAATCATCTAATTTTAAATGATGAATCAGAAAAAAATGTTCGAAAAAAACTAAATAGTTTGAAGAATGTTTATGATGATTTTTTAAATATTATTGTTACAAGCTCTGTATTATTTGCATACAAAAATTATTCAGAAATTGAGCCAGATTGGTTTCTAGTCAATCATCGCGGAGGTGTTAAAATTGATTCATGTCTACCGTATATTGTTGGAAATATTACAACTGAGTTAAGTGTTAATTTATGGCAGACGGTACTTACAAAATATCGCGATGTAACCTTTAAAGAAATCATAAAAAATGCTTTAAAAACAGACACTATTATTTCAAATATCTACGAGGTTTCTTTATGACCCAAATACAAGTAACAGATTGGCAAGATTTTCTTATTCAAAGTTTAAATTATAAGAAACGTAAATATCAAACAGTAGATTTTTCTACAAGTATCATACAACATAATCCTAAAGTTTACTACGTTTTTAGTAAAAATAGTAGACTTTATTTATCAGAATTTACATTTTATGTTTTAGGACAATTGTCACAACATAAATCTTTAGTAGAAATTTTGTCCTTTTTTTCAGCAGAAGATCCATATACGGTATTAGCGAATTTAACAAAATCAATTAAATTATTACAAGGAAATAATTTAATTAGACTGGAGATTGAATGAAAAATATTGAAAAAAAATCAAGGGTTCAAATGTTATCACGTGTTATCTTGACTTTTGTTTCGCAATTTGGGAGTAGTGTCTTTATCTTTGCATTAACACTAAAACTTTTTGCTCAAAATGATGATCCTATTGTATTCGCTTTAAATCTTATAATCTCTCCAATCGTCATTATTTCGTTATCTCCTGTTGTTGGGTGGATAATTGACAGTTATTCACATAAAAAAATTGTTATTATGGCTCAAGTTAGCTCTATTATGGCAAGCTTTGTTTTCTTGGTTTATAGTAGTACGGTTTCTAAATCATTGATATTAGCAAGTGTTTTATTAATTATTGTTTTGAAAGTATCTGATGAGTTTAACTTAATGGCGCTTTCTTCAAGTAGTATTCACTTTGTACTCGCTGAACATCAGCAAGAAATGAAATCTTATCAACAAATTGCAGCAACTTTATCAAGTATTTTATCCCCTTTATTTGGGGGTGTCCTATTTGGCATTTTAACGATAGAACAATTAATCTTCTTTGAAATCATCTCTGAAATTATTGCACTTATCATTGTGTGTTTTTTGAATTTTGAATTCACGATACCAGATGGTGAAATAACACAGAAAACCATAATGGATAACTCGTTTAAATTTGCATTAATATGGTTTAAAAAACAACCATATCTTAAAGCACTTGTTTTGCTTGCAACAATTGAAAATGCGATGGATACAGTACTATATCTTTCACTTCCTATTATTGTTTTATCAATTTTAGAGATGCCGAATTTAATCTATAGTGTTTTAATGACGGCGATGGCAGTGGGGGAAATAGTTGGTGGTTTTTTAATAGCTAAGAAGAAAAAAGAGAGACCTTTAACATCTATCATAAAAAACATGGTTAAGGTAAGTTTCTTAATTCTAGGACTTGCATTTATCCCATTTATTAAATTTAAATTTTTAGTAGTTACTCTTATTGGTGTCATATTATTTACAATTTCTATCGTTGAAAGTTATTTTAATATCCCTTTACAAGTCTGGTATGTGACGGAAATTCCTAGTCAATTACAGGGTAGAATTTTCTCCCTTATTAGTGCTATCATGTCTATTGGTTTACCAATTGCAACAATTGTCTTTACATTTGGTTTTAAACTGCCAATACAAATGATTAAATTAAATTGTATGCTTATTATGGTAGCTGTTTTTATCAAACTTATTACCTTGTTCTATTATAGTAAAGTTAAAAAAATAGATTTTTCGAAATCAAATATATTATAATTTGCTACATTTAAAGAAACTTTTCTATTTCTAGGAGAAGTTTTTTGCCTTTTAGCGGAAAATTTGTTAAACTATAGTAGTTGTCAAACAAAAATTCCGTCCTTAGTGTAATGGATATCACGTAAGATTCCGGTTCTTGAGATGGGGGTTCGATTCCCTCAGGACGGATTTTTTTCTTTTATAAGGGCACCTTAAAAAATATTTAGCTGATTTTTTAGGTGTTATAAGCTTGAAGAGCGAAAGGAAACCATGGAAATACAATTTTTGGGCACTGGTGCTGGGCAACCAGCCAAGCAGCGAAATGTGACGTCGATTGCGCTAAAATTGCTTGCAGAGCGTAATGAAATCTGGCTATTTGATTGTGGTGAAGCGACCCAACATCAGATTTTAGAAACGAACATTCGCCCACGAAAAATTACGAAAATTTTTATCACGCATCTGCACGGCGATCATATTTTTGGTCTGCCCGGTTTTTTGTCTAGTCGGAGCTTTCAGACGTCTTCTTCAGACGATCAACCGCAAAATCTAGATATTTACGGGCCAGTCGGCATCAAAAACTATGTCATGACCTCGCTCAGACTATCAGGCAGTAAGCTCAGCTATCGGATTAATTTTCATGAGCTAGACGCCAGTCATGCCGGTAAAATCTACTCAGACGAAACCTTCGAAGTCCACATGGCGACACTCGATCACACGATTTATTGTATGGGATACCGCATCGTTGAAAAAGACAAAAAAGGCGAGCTAGATGCGCAAGCGCTTAAAGCAGCAGGTGTTCCTTTTGGACCACTTTTTGGCAAGGTAAAAAATGGTCAAGATATTGAAATCAACGGTGAATTGATTAAAGCTGCAGACTTTATAGGCCCAGATAAAAAAGGCCGTGTGGTGACGATACTAGGGGATACACGCCAGACAGACCAAGCGATTCGCCTGGCAATTGGTAGTGATGTACTTGTCCATGAAGCGACTTACGAAGCTAATGAGGCTAAAGTTGCTAGAAGTCATGGTCATTCGACGACACAACAAGCGGCTGAGGTTGCCAAACAAGCGCATGTCAAGCGCTTGTTACTGACACACATCTCAGCTCGTTATGTTGGTCCTTTAGTGACACAGCTTGTTAAAGAGGCAAAACAGACTTTTGAGAATAGTTATGTTGTCAAAGACTTGTATGAAGAAGTGATTCAGCCATGAAAAATTTGCTGATAACAGGTGCGACAGGTGATATTGCACGTGAAATCGCCAATCAGGTTCAGGACTATCGCTTAATTTTATTATCGCGAGATGTCAGCAGTCTAACAGATATTTCTGAGCACCTGTATCAAGTCGATTTATCAGATGAAACGGCTGTAAATGTGACGTGTCAACATATTTCAGAGCAGTTTGGGGCGATTGATGTTCTGATTAACAATGCGGGATATGGTTATTTTAAGCCATTTTTGTCCGACCATATTGATGATATGCGTCAAATGTTTGATATTAATGTCTTAGCTACGATGTACATTACACGTGCTTTTCTGCCAGATATGATAGCTCAAAAATCAGGTCAGATTATCAATATGGCGTCTATGGCAAGCTACATGGCGACAGCAAAAACGACCACTTATGCGGCAACGAAATTTGCAGTCCGTGGCTTTTCAAATGCACTACGTCAAGAAGTCGCTGATGCCAATATTAAGGTGCTGGTCGTCAATACTGGTCCTGTCTTAACAAAATTTCATGCCGCCAACCCTGATTATCTGGAAAAAGTTGGGAAAAATGCGGTGACTGCAACATTTGTTGCAAAAAAAATTGTTCACCATCTCGAATCTAATAAGCGAGAATTAAATTTACCTTGGCAGCTAAACTTGGCCCGCATTTTTTCAATGAATTTTCCAAGTCTAGCAGATAAAATAACGCGGAGGTTTTTTAATCTAAAATGATTACACCTACCTATGATTGGCAAATCAATACGGATGAACCGTCAGATGATTTTGTCAAGTTAGTCAAAAAACAAAAACTAGATGACCTTTCAGCTAGATTACTTTGGAAACGTCAAGTTCGAACAGAAGAAGACTTAACAACCTTTTTAAATCCGTCACTTGAAAATTTGCATGATCCGTTCTTGTTTTATAGCATGAGCCGAGCAGTCGAGCGTATCCGTCAGGCAGTTGCCAATCAAGAGATAATCTTGATTTATGGCGACTACGATGCGGATGGCATGACGAGTGCGAGTATTATGAAAACAGCACTAGATGAAATAGGTGCCGAAAGTCTGGTTTATTTACCGAATCGTTTTACCGACGGCTATGGTCCGAATTTAGATGTTTATAAGTATTTCATCGAAAATGAAGGGGTTGGTCTGATTATTACGGTGGACAATGGTGTTGCCGGTCAAGAAGCGGTGGCTTACGCCCAAGAAAGTGGTTGTGATGTTATCATCACCGACCACCATTCACTACCAGAAACGTTACCGGATGCCTACGCCATTATTCATCCAGAACATCCGGATGGGCAGTATCCATTTAAAGCATTAGCAGGATGTGGTGTTGCCTTTAAAGTCGCTTGTGCTTTGTTAGAATATGTCCCTTCAGAAATGCTCGACTTGGTTGCCATTGGCACGATTGCCGATATGATGTCACTCACTGATGAAAATCGAATTTTAGTCAAATTTGGTTTAGAAATTCTGAAAAATACTGAGCGTATTGGTCTTGAAGCCTTGCTCAAAGTCGCAGGGATTGAGTCAAGTGATATCACCGAAGAAACGATAGGCTTTCAAATTGCGCCAAGACTAAATGCCTTGGGGCGCATTGACGACCCAAATCCCGCTATCGAATTATTGACAGGTTGGGATGAAGATGAGACCCGTCAAATTGCCGAAATGATTGACCAGAAAAATGTTGAGCGTAAAGCGATTGTGGCTGAGATGATGCAAGAGGCTGAAAGTCAGTTGGATGATAGTCCAGTTCAGTTTATTTATCAGACGGGCTGGAATCCCGGTGTGCTTGGGATTGTCGCAGGGCAATTACTGCAAAAAACAGGTAAGCCGATTGTCATGTTGTCAGAAGAAAATGGCACTTTAAAAGGCTCAGCTCGCTCAATTCCTGCCTTCAATATCTTTGAAGCTTTGACACATCATCGTGATTTATTACTTGCTTTTGGTGGACATGCCCAAGCAGCTGGCATGACCTTTGAGTTAGCAAAACTACCTGAAATTAAGGCTGTCATCGCTGATTTTATTCAACAAAATAAAATCGATATGTCTGAAAAAAATACGTTGATTTTGGATGACAAAATCGCTTTATCGGATATGACTTTAGAGGCAATCAAATCACTCTCTCAGTTAGCACCATTCGGTCAGGAAAATCCTAAACCTCAGTTTTTGGTGAGTGATTATCAGGTGATTCAAAGCCGTGCAATGGGGCAACAAAATGGCCATCTTAAATTAAAAATACAACAAGACAAAACCCAGTTAGAAGCGATTTATTTCGGTCATGGTCAGGAGACACTTGATTTTGAGCAGACAGCACCAGACCTTGCAGTGACTTTATCAGTCAATACTTGGAATGGTAATACATCTGTTCAGTTGATGATTATAGATGCACGAGTTGAAGGTAGCCAGTTGATTGACCTGAGAAATCAGCAAAATCAGACACAAATTCCAGAAAATGCCTTTATTTTCACAAATGAATCGGAAAATCATGCTATAATGAGTGAGGTTCTGGTGATTGCGGAAACACCTAATGATGCGGATAGCTTAGCTAGGTTAGAAAAAATCGTTGCTGAACATGACTTTACAGCGATTTATTTCCAAAATCAAATCAAGCAAGCCTATTATCTAACGGGTGGCGGCACGCGTGACCAGTTTGCTAAGTTTTATAAGACGATTTATCAATATCCAGAATTTGATGTGCGCTATAAACTAAAAAACTTAGCTGAGTTTCTGAATATCCCTGATATTTTACTAGTTAAAATGGTTCAGATTTTTGAAGAGTTGGGATTTGTAACGATTCAAGATGGTCTGATGACTGTCAATCAATCCGCTGCCAAACGTGAGATTTTAGAGAGCCAAATTTATCAAGCGCTACAAGCATTAGTCAAGCAACAGGCTTTCTTTGCTTTATCGCCTGTCGCTGACATTTATCGTAAATTGAAAGAGAAATAACATGGATTTAAAAAATTATATTGCAACAATTCCTGACTATCCCGAAAAAGGGATCGAATTTCGTGACATTTCGCCTTTGATGGCTGATGGCAATGCTTATAGCTATGCGATTCGCGAAATTGTGCAATATGCGCAAGATAAACAAATCGACATGATTGTAGGACCTGAAGCCCGTGGCTTTATCGTTGGGTGTCCCGTTGCCTTTGAATTAGGCATCGGCTTTGCACCTGTTAGAAAACCGGGTAAATTACCACGTCAAGTGATTGAAGCGCAGTACGAAAAAGAGTACGGCTTTGATACCTTGACCATGCACGCAGATGCCATCAAATCGGGGCAACGTGTTTTGATTGTAGATGATTTATTAGCAACAGGTGGGACAGTCAAAGCGACGATTGAATTGATTGAACAGCTGGGTGGGATTGTCGCAGGTTGTGCTTTCTTGATTGAGCTAGATGACCTCAACGGCCGTGAAAAAATTGGCGATTATGCCTATAAAGTGCTCATGCATTACTAAAATCCTTAATCTTATGGTAAAATAGTGATAGTAAACTTGATAGCTTATCTCTGACATAATGTCGGGAGGTAACCCTATACTTTGTTTGATGGAGATAAAAAATTGAAAATTAAAGCATTTGCAAATCAAGATTTGTCAGAACTTTCGATGATTGAAGTCGCACACGCGATGTTGGAAGAAAAAGGCAAGGAAATGGACTTTAATGTCCTTGTCAATGATATCCAAGACTATCTTGGAAAATCAGACGGTGAAATCCGTGAACGTCTGTCTCGCTTTTATACTGAGTTAAACACAGATGGTAGTTTCATCCCACTCGGTAATAATGTCTGGGCTCTACGCTCATGGTATGCGATTGATGAGATTGACGAAGAAGTTGTTGCTCTTGATGAGTTGGATGAAGAAGGCGAACGTCCTAAGAAAAAACGTAAAAAAGTGAATGCTTTTGCAGTAGATGGCATCGACATTGATTATAGTGATGATGACCCCGAAGACGATGATGATATCACGGATACGGATGTCACTTATGATGATGAAAATCCAGATGACGAAAAAGATGAAGTTGAAGCCTTTGACGTTGAGCTTGAAGAAGTCGATATTGACGATGCTGAGGTTGATAGCATTGACGAAGATGATGACGAAGACGAAGATGACGATGAGTTAGTCACTGAAAAATAATGGAGAAATCCATATTTTTTATTGAATACTTGATTTTCAAGGATTTTCGTGTATAATCTAAAATGATAACTCATGACACCTAACTAGAGAAATCTAGACGAGTGTGTCATACGAAAGTAGAAGATTGTTAATTTGGTAGAAAAAGATACGGAAAAAATTGAGCGTGAGACATTTAAGGAAAAAATTCTCCGCCAATTAGAAGAGGCCAGTCAATCTCTTGATGATGTCGCATCTGAGACGGGGTTTTCTGCGCCTAAAAAAACATCAAACAAACCTGATTTGACCAGTGATGATGTGTTTGATAATGCTGAACATCAGTCCAAGTCACGTGTTGGTACGAATCGGTCATCAAAAGAATGGCCAGCAGAATCAGAGACAGCCTTTCAAGATGCCATCGTATCACCTAGAAAATCTAAAGTTTCTGCTATGCCAAAGCGACGTGCCTCAAGTACGGCTTTTGAAGCAACAGCACAAGATACTTTGGTAGAGGATACAGCAGAAATTAAGAATATCAAAAAAGTGACACGTCAAACCCAAGAAAACCAGACGCGTTCAATCAAGAAAAAATCAAAAAAATTGGCTGGCAAGATTATTGCAATCGTTGTCCTCTTGTTATTTATCGTAGGTGCTGCGACTGGCTTTTTAGGTTATAGATTCGTTAAGAGCGAAATTCAGCCGTATAGTTTGACGGATAAATCGACTAAGGCGGTTGAAATTCCTGTAGGTGCTGCAAGCAAGGAAATTGGTCAAATTCTTGAAAAAAATCATATTATCAAGAATGCGACAGCCTTTCAATACTATACGAAATTGAAAAGTCTGACTGGCTTTAAGTCAGGGTTTTATAATCTGTCACCAAGCATGACACTAACAGAGATTGCGAAAACTTTACAAGAAGGTGGAACAGAGAAACCTGTTGAACCGATTCTTGGCAAAATAACGATTCCTGAAGGCTTCACCATTGAACAGATGGCGGATAAGATTTCAGACAATGTTCTGACGAAGTCGGATAAGGATAAGACGCCATTTAGCAAGGAAGAATTCTTGAAAGTTGTGACAGATCCTGCTTTTATCGCACAGATGAAAACGACTTACCCAGAGCTTTTCGAGTCATTGCCAGCTAGTGATTCTGGTGTGAAGTATCAGTTAGAGGGATATCTTTTCCCTGCAACTTATGAATACACGAAAAATTCAACGATGACATCAGTCGTAGAACAAATGATTGCTGTGATGAATCAAAATCTACAGCCTTACTATGCGATAATTAAAGAACAGAATAAAACAGTAAATGAAGTCTTGTCCATCGCAGCATTGACGGAAAAAGAAGCCAATAATGACGCTGATCGGCGTAATGTCGCACAAGTTTTCTATAATCGGATAGAGACAGGCATGGCATTAGGCTCAAATATTTCGATTCTTTATGCTGAAGGTAAGTTGGGGCAAAAAACGACCTTGGCTGAGGACGCAGCAGTGAACACAGCGTTAGACTCACCGTTTAACTTGTATCTTCATCCTGGTTATGGTCCGGGCCCTGTGACCAATCCAAGTTTGTCAGCAATCAGGGCTGCGGTGGAGCCGACAGATAATGATGACTTGTATTTCGTGGCAGATGTCACGACTGGTAAGGTTTATTTCTCAGAAACTCAGGCTGAGCATGATGTGAATGTCCAAAAATATGTTAATGACAAATTGGTAGCATCAGACACAGAAGAAGCACAATAAGACTAAATTTAAAAGAGTGAAAGGAGATGAGTTTCATTACTTGTGACTGCGTAACGGTTATTGATATCGTGTTAGACGTGCCCACAATCAGTGACTCAACATCTTAGATTATGGTAGATACAAAAAACTATCAAATGACCCGTGAGGGCTTTGAAGAATTAGAAACAGAATTAGACAATCTCAAACTCGTTAAACGTGCGGAAGTTGTTGAACGAATTAAAGTCGCACGTTCTTATGGCGATTTATCAGAAAACTCGGAGTACGAAGCAGCAAAAGATGAACAAGCTTTCGTTGAAGGTCGTATTGCAACAGTAGAAACGATGATTCGTAACGCTGAGATTGTTGACAATGCCGGTGTGAAACGCAATGAAGTCGCACTTGGCAAAACGGTTACTTTTGTTGAAATTGGCGAAGATGAACAAGAAACTTATAAAATTGTTGGGTCTGCTGAGGCTGATCCCTTCAATGGTAAAATTTCAAATGAATCTCCCATTGCGGCAGCGCTGATTGGCCGTAAAACCGGTGATAAAGTCACGATTCCGTTGCCAGTTGGTGAAATGGAGGTGGAAATTATCAAAGTATCTTCTAAGTAATTGTTAGAAGATATAAACACAATAAAGCCATCTAAATTAGAGGATGGTTTTTTGTTTGTTTAGATATAGATCGTTCGACAATAGATAGGGGTTGTCTGAATACAAAGTATGTGAGTGTTATGTTTTATGAATCAAGCAGTTAAGCGAAGCCCTTTTACAAGAGGTTTTAAGAGGCTTGAAAGTAGCAAAACACTCAAAAAAATGATACAATGGTCAAACAAGGTCAGAAACAATATCAAATATGAGTTAGTAATTGTCAAATGATTAAGCAATCTTTATTGACCAATGCTGAGTGACTGTTATTGCTTGGACGGAGCGTTAGCGCAGGTCAAGTTTCAAGAATTCACGAAGTGAAATCGCAGAAAGACTTTGAACGGACATTATACTCAGCTAAGCAAATAAAGCAAACATTTTTGGCTATTTTCCGTCACTTCTTCGTTGACGAGTCTTGACGTACGCCTGTACGGCTCGAATTGACGAAAAATATCTCAAAAATTTTGTTTACTTTCTTTACTTAACTGAGTATAATTCTCGAATGACCCAGCTTGGGCGGAGCGTTAGCGTAGGTCAAGTTTCAAGATTTTACTTCGTGAAATCGCAGAAAGGAGAAATTGTGACAAACACATCAGATATGATAGAGAAGTACCTCAAGGAGTTGCTTGCTCAGGCAGCGGGAATTGAAATTCGACGCTCAGAAATTGCAGAACATTTTGGCGTTGTGCCGAGTCAGATTAACTATGTCATTAAGACACGTTTTACCTTACCAAAAGGCTTTGAAGTTGAAAGTAAACGTGGCGGTGGCGGTTACATTCGAATTGTTAGAATTCAATATTCTGATGCGCATGATTTCTTAATGGACATTTTGAATAAAATGCCGGAAAAAATGACCATCAGCAGGGTACAAGATCTCATGCAGTTGATGTTCAATGAAAAAATTGTGACAGAACGTGAAGGCAATCTCTTGCTTGCAACGCTAAGTCATCCGGTCGTGACAGACTTACAACGCGCTATTTTATTAACCTCAATGATTCATCGACTGGATAAGATGGACTAAAGGTGTACACAGCCAGTCTCTTGTGACCCTATAACTAAGGAAAATAACGATAAATGACACAACATTATACACACCTACTTGAAGATATTCTCAAGACTGCTCGCATTTTTGCGGCAGGAAATGGTTATGACTATGCAGAAACCACACACATTTTGGCGGGTATTTTGTCGAGCAACGATAGTTTTGGCCAAAACATTCTAACAGACCACGATGTGACGATTGAGATGGCGCTTGATGAAATCGAACAGCATCAATTACCTGAGAAAACACAAGCAATTCAAAGTATTCAGTTTTCACCTAAGGTAGAACAACTCTTACTTGAAGCGGATGCACTTGCAGCACAAAATCATTTGGCTGAAACAGGTTCTGAGCATCTTCTCTATGTGATTTTGACAGATGATGACAATGTTGCCAAGAAAATCTTAGAACTCCATAAAATCAAGATTACTGAAATCGTTAAAGATTTGATTGAGCTTGGTAATATGAACGTTAAAAAGATAATGAAAAAAGCTGTCACACCAATGGGGAAACGAGACATCGCATCAGGTGTTTCGGCGACAAGTATCACACCGACCCTTGATTCAGTGGCGCGTGACGTGACTGAAGATGCCAGACAAGGTCGCATTGACCCGATGATTGGACGTGATAAGGAAATTGAGCGCGTGGTTCATATTTTGAGTCGTCGTACGAAAAATAATCCGGTTCTTGTTGGTGAGCCCGGTGTTGGTAAATCTGCCATTATCGAAGGTCTGGCGCAACGTATGATTGCTGGCAATATCCCTGCGAATATGGAAGGCGTACGACTCATGTCACTCAACATCGCCAATGTCGTTGCTGGTACTAAATTCCGTGGGGAATTTGAAGACCGCATGACAGCTATTGTCGATGAAGTCAGCCAAGACGCAAAAACAATTGTTTTCGTTGACGAATTGCATACGATTGTTGGTGCTGGTGGCGGTACAGATTCCGTTACGGATGCCTCAAATATTATGAAACCTGCACTCGCGCGTGGCGAGTTTCAGCTGATTGGTGCGACGACTTTTAACGAGTACCAAAAATACATCGAAAAAGATGCTGCCTTAGAACGTCGCTTTGCGAAAGTTACGGTCGAAGAAGCGTCAGTAGACGAATCTATTGCTATTCTAGAAGGCCTGCAAAGCAAATTTGAAACTTATCATCAAGTTAAATTTGATCCAGATGCGGTCAAGGCAGCCGTTCAGCTCAGCGTTCGCTATCTGCCAAGTCGTAGACTGCCGGATAAAGCCATTGACTTACTTGATGAAGCAGCGGCAGCGGTTAAAATTTCGGCTAAAAATAATCTATCTGAGCAAAGCAAGCTAGATAAAAAAGCCGTACAACTTGATGAACAGCTACAAGAGGCGATTATCAATCAAGATTTTGTCCTAGCTAAAAACATCAATCAAGACCTGCAAAAACTCGATACGAAACGTGAAAAACTGACCGTTAAAAAACAGTCAGTGCGCGTAAGTGAGTCAGATGTCTTTGCGGTCGTCTCTAACTTGACTGGTGTGCCAGTCACACAGATGACTAAAAACGAGATGACCCGCTTGGTCAATCTTGAAAAAGAACTCCACAAACGGGTTATCGGTCAAAGTCAGGCCGTTACCGCTGTTGCCAGTGCCATTCGTCGCAGCCGATCAGGCATCTCAGATGATAGACGCCCGATGGGTTCCTTCATGTTCTTAGGACCTACCGGTGTTGGGAAAACAGAGCTAGCCAAAGCTTTGGCAGAGACTGTTTTCGGCGATGAAAACAGCATGATTCGCATCGACATGAGCGAATACATGGAAAAATTCAATACCAGTCGTTTAGTTGGGGCACCTCCCGGCTATGTCGGCTACGACGAGGGCGGCCAGCTAACCGAGCAGGTTCGCAACAAACCTTATACCGTCGTCTTATTTGACGAAGCGGAGAAAGCTCATCCAGATGTCTTTAACCTCTTGCTCCAAATCCTTGATGACGGCTTCATCACAGACGGTAAGGGGCGCAAGGTCGACTTCCGCAATACGATTATTATCATGACCAGTAACTTGGGAGCGACTTCTCTGCGCGACGATAAGACGGTCGGATTTGGGGCAGCCAATGCCTCGAGCGACTACGTCGCCATGAAGTCTAGAATCTTAGAAGAGTTGAAAAAACGGTATCGTCCAGAGTTTCTCAACCGTATCGATGAGAGCATCGTCTTCCACCCACTTTCTGAGCAGGAATTATCAGACATCGTGAAAATCATGGCTAAGCCTTTGATTAAACGCTTGGCAGCTCGTCATATCACCCTAAAATTATCAACGAATGCCTATCAGCTGATCGCCAAAAATGGATTTGAGCCAGAATATGGTGCTCGCCCGATTAGAAAAGCGCTAGAGAAAAAATTGGAAAATCCCTTATCAGATAAAATTTTATCAGGCGAGATTAAGGCAGAAAACACTGTCACAGTGGGTGTTTCAAAGGGTGAGTTGACGATTACGGTGATCGATTAAAGAAAAATGGATTGTTAAATATTTGTGAAAACCCCGTTTTCACGGTATAATAAAAATATAAAAGATAAAGAGGTGACTATTATGATTAAATTTAACATTCGCGGTGAAAACATCGAAGTAACAGACAGCATCCGCAGCTACGTTGAAGAAAAAATCAGCAAACTTGAAAAGTATTTTACTGAAAATCAAGAGCTGACTGCCCACGTTAATCTTAAAGTTTACGCTGAAAAAACGTCAAAAGTTGAAGTGACAATTCCAGCTAAAAACATTACACTTCGTGCGGAAGATACCTCTCAAGAGTTGTATGGTTCAGTTGATTTGGTTCAAGAAAAATTGGAACGTCAAATTCGCAAATACAAAACAAAAGTGCAAAAGAAACGCAACCACATTGCAACTGGTAAAGTCTTTGATACCTTTGTTGACTTGACACCAGAAGAAGAAATCGACGAAGCAAATATCGAGATTGTTCGGACTAAAAACATTGATTTGAAACCAATGGACGCTGAAGAAGCAGTGCTTCAAATGGATTTGATTGATCATGATTTCTTCATTTTTACAGACGGTGAAACAGGTGCGACTAGCATTGTTTACCGCAGAGAAGATGGCAATATCGGTCTGATTGAAACAAACTAAGTCTCCTGTGATTTTAAGAGAAAAGTCTACAAATCATGTAGGCTTTTTTTCATGGCGTTGATGAAATGACTTAAAGCCAAAAGATGAAAGCTATTGAAATGAAAATTTTCTGTAAAAAAAGGACTGCTCAGTCACGACAAACGCATGAAATAAATAGTTCCCTAGTATCTCTATTTATGTTAAAGTAAAAGAAAAGCTATTAAGGGAGTTCATGATGTACGAAATCTACGCGTATTTAGAAAGCGTCACAGATCCGCGCCAAGCGATAAAAGTAAAGCATAAACTTAGTGATATTTTGTTACTCGTGCTGCTCGGTACACTAGTTGAGGCAGATACCTTCGTTGAGATTGAGGAGTTTGGCAAAGTTTTCGAGGATAGTTTGAAAGGTTATCTTTCGTTAGAAA
>NZ_BAAGGP010000039.1:0-25603 GCF_054658615.1 Pseudolactococcus yaeyamensis | reverse complement strand
AAACAACGCAAGAAATGAGTTATTATATCTCAAGTCTTGAGGCGACACCTGAAAAATTATTAATGATTGTCCGTGAGCACTGGAAAATTGAGAGTTTACATTGGGTGCTGGATGTTGTATTTTCTGAAGATGAGTGTCAGGTCATCTCAGAGAATGCGCAAAAAGTTTTGAATGTGTTTAGAAAACTCGCTATTTTAGCTCATCGTACTTATTTGAAACAAGTAAATAAAAGGGTTAGTGTCAAGCAGAATCTATTGCAATGCTTGGTGAATGAGAAGATATTGACTGACGTAATAAAAAGTTTATGAAACGACCGTGACATTTCATGGCAATTAAAAATGAAACGATAGCCCCTATGAATCTCTAAAATCAACGAGTTTCCAATTCATATATCACTAACGACATTCAAACCTTAGCTCCCCTCAACTCTCATACAAAGCTAGGTATGATTTCTCCAATTCAGATTTATCTTTTATCTCTAACAATTTTTTATCAAGTAGAACAACAACTTTATCTGCAACATCTTCTGCTAATTTTAATGAATGTGTTGAGATAACGATATTTTTTCCTTCTTTTTTCAAAGTATTCAATAATTTTTTTAAAATGAATACTTGCTCTGGATCAAGACCGTTTGTAGGTTCATCTAATAGAATTATTGAGGGATTGTGTACAATCGTACAAAACAAATGCAATCTTTGTTTTGTACCAAAAGAAATCTCACTTACCAACATATCCTCATATTCTTTCAACATGAGCAATGTCATATATTTTTGATACATCTGTTCAAAAATATTTCTATCTATTTCTCGTAATTTACCAATTAAAAGACAATTTTGCTTGACTGTCAATTCCTTATAAAAAAAGAAATCATCACTCATATAGCCATAATCACTTGACATTAATTTATTTTTCTTAATATCACCATAATTGATTGCACCAGTATCAAAATTTTCGACTCCAGCGAGTAAATTTAATAAAGTTGTTTTTCCAACACCGTTTCTTCCTAATATAGCCGTTATTCTCCCAGATTCAAATATATAGCTACAATGAGAAAAAATTTGTTTTTTTTCATAAGAAAAACTGAGGTCATTCATGGTTATCTTCAAAATTGAACTCCTTATCTAATAGCTTCGAAATTTTTCTATATAAATAAAAAATGAAAAAAATAGTCATCAAAATAATTAACTCACCAATAATATAAAATAGAATGAGATAAGATAAACAAAATATCAATTCTAAATAAAGTGAACTTATCTTTACTTTATAATAACTTATTTTATACTCAACCTTCTTAAACGCTAAATATAGCACTCCTAAAAAATTTAAAATATAAAATAAAATTAGATTTATAATAACCAAAAAGTCCATTTGATTTAATAGCATATTTTTTTCTAGTATCAAAATCAAATATAGAATGAACCCAATGGTAAACCAAAAATTGACTTTTCTTTTCAAATAAGAAAGCGTCAAAAATCCTTCTTTTCTTAAAAACTTCAATTCTTGTTGCTCTATTCCAATACAATTTAAAACAAATGTGTCTTGGTAAGCAAAAGAAACGATTAAAATAATAAACAGTGTTATTTCAACGCTATTTGCATTGATAAAAAAAGCAACTAAATATATCGATGCAAATACTTGAAAATAGATACCATTTAAAAATAATTTGATTTCTTTTTCTGCATCTATTGGAAGATAATTCAAAAATTCTTTAATCATTTTATTTTTTACATTAAACGATGATAGACATTTTAAAATTAAAGAATATAAGCAAAAACCAATCGGTATAAAAACAGCGTTGATGATTGAAAGTTTGATAAGATATAAAATCATTACTACATCTAACATCATGGACAAATTAACTATTGATATTAATACTAGTTTAAATCTTGATTCATTAAAATCTCTAACAACTCTTGAAAAAAAACTATTTCTCTTTTGTCCACAAACATAAAAGAAACAGTTCCCATAATAGCCCCGAGTAGAATTAAAATTGGCACAATCGCCTCTTGATATCTATTGACTACTAATTCAAGTCCTAAATAAATAGAAATTTGAATAATAAAAAATAGTAGCAAATTCAAAATTATCTTTTCTTTCGGCGCTTTTCTTAATCGAGTTGTTAGGATGTATAAATATTTCACAAACACATACTAACTCCTTATAATAATTGACAGAAAAGTATATTCCTGTTGTTTTTACTATACACTCTTTTCATAATCAAGAGACTTTTGTTGGAAAACCAAACAAGATGACACCGCCAACAATAACAGCTAAAATAAACATATCAAAGTTCCTCCTTATTGTTTCTCTTCCACAACAAACTCAGTGGGATCTTTTATTTCTCCAAGCAATCACTCGCGACCTGATTTATTGAAAGACACAAAAAATAGAAGCAAGAGCAGTCTACCGTCTACTCAAAACAAGGCATAATAAGTAGAACGTATATCGCTCTTGCTTCTTGCTTCTTGCTTCTTGCTTCTTGCTTCTTGCTTCTTGCTTCTTGCTTCTTGCTTCTTGCTTCTTGCTTCTTGCTTCTTGCTTCTTGCTTCTTGCTTCTTGCTTCTTGCTTCTTGCTTCTTGCTTCTTGCTTCTTGCTTCTTGCTTCTTGCTTCTTGCTTCTTGCTTCTTGCTTCTTGCTTCTTGCTTCTTGCTTCTTGCTTCTTGCTTCTTGCTTCTTGCTTCTTGCTTCTTGCTTCTTGCTTCTTGCTTCTTACTTCTTACTTCTTACTTCTTACTGTAGCAAATTTTGAAAACTATGTCAAGAATAAACTTATATTGTAAGTATCTTTATTTGTACTAAGCGCCATAAGGCTCAGAATCAAGAGACTTAGAAAAAGACTGAAACAATTTCACTTGCTCAGTCTTGATTATTTTCTATCATTTTGATAAAATAATCTTACTGAGTAAGACAAGTGATGGTTGTTTTACTCTTGGTGATGTCGAGTTTCCGCTCTTCATCACCTTTTTTCTTTGTTTTTTAACTTCTTTAAGTATACCATGAATCCGCTTACCTGTCAAGAAAAAATCACGAAAAGACGTCTTTTTACAGGCGTTTTTTTAAACTATTTTATTTTTTTAACAAAAATTCTTACCTATGTTTTTTGGGTGTAACTCGCTGCTTTACTTGATGTGTTTTAGATACCGACTTCGCATTTGCTCTATGCGGGATTTTCTCAACCTCTTGATATTTAGCGTATCTCTCCCGCCAATCGCCGAAAAAGAGATCCCTGAGTTCATTTTGATAGTTTAAAATAATGAGTTGGGTCATTGTGTTAGCCCCCTCAGGCGACCAGTACATACCTCGTTTCTTCATCCGATAAGTAATCTTGCGGTGTTGACTTTCCATGATGCCGATACCTGCATTAGAGAAACCTCTCATCTCTGCCGGCTTGGTATATTGAAAATTATGCAACATTTTTCTCTTAAATGAGGTAAACTCTTCCTGGTGCTCATCGTCCTCAATTAACGACTCAGCTGTATCAATTGCTGCTCTTAAAAGACCTTTATCATGAGCTTGTACCGCTTTAAAGACCTTATTTACCAGCTCATTGCCCGCAAACTTCATCTTATCTTTTATTTTTTTATTCAAGTGATACTGATCCCAAAAGTGATGATGATGCTTAATCTGTAATAAATCTTTGAGTTCTTTAAAAATATAGGGCGTATAGCCGTGACCATGGTCGGAATTTGTGATTAGAATCGTATCTTCTGTAATTTCATAGTGGTTATAGATGTAATTCATCATCCGCTCTCTGGCTTCAGTATTACTCAGACAAGCAATTTCATGCTTATTTTTCAATCGACAACGAGTTTTACTGACCTGCTCACTACCTGTGTGAATGATAAAATGAGCCATGTCTGTATTATGATTATCTGCCTCTTTGTCCGTTGTTTTGAGCATAACACCGTCCCCCTCCACGTAGAGAACGTCTGCTTTTATCTTTTTAGGCGCTTCTGTAAGTTCCTCATAGTATTTGTATTCTTTTTTCTCTTCTAAGAGCCTAGTTGCGAGTTTTCTAGCTTTCAAGACAGTGTCTTTTGTGATAATGACGTTGTACACTAATTCTATAATTTCACAAGTTTTGGAATAACTGACAGTCGTGGATATTTTAGCAATCTGAAAAATCATTTCTTTCGAGCATCTGACAAATGGTTCTAGCCCCAACTTCTCATCAACGGGACACTTGGTTTTCTTGCCTTTCTTCCAGATACGGCGAGAAAAAGCAATTTCTCCAAATGTAAAAACAATCGTTCTGCTTTTAGTATTCACGTGCTCCCACCCCTGAGTACGCAATACTGGCGCTTGGAAGGCATCATAGTCTTTTACGAACTTATGAAAACCTGCCTTATTATCCCTTTTAAAATCATTTACAAACTCTCGCTCATCAATCACTTGTGTATTCAATTCATTCTCCTTTACTCTTTTACCATTGGTATTATAGTAAATTCCGAATTGGTTGACTACTTTATTTTGTTTCTATGCGATTTTTATTTTTGACTACGCCAATATTTAAGTAAAATACGAACAATAAAAAAGCATTCAGTATGAAAGTAGAGTTTTCTACCTTCACACTAAGTGCTTTTGTTTTTCAACATTTCCAATTAACCTATAATTCTCTCTCCTCTTTTTGTTCAGCTGTTTTTTCTTGGACAAAATCAACTGTATCAAGCTTTTTCTTAAGGAGCTGATAGGATTCTTGTAGTTGGCGATACTCATTTTGTAGCGCCTTTGCCTCTGTTCTGTTATCAATATCAGACTTGTCAAATTTCACATATTGATTTAGTCGACCTAATTTATCCTCTATAATCGACATGGCATTTTCAATCGCTTCTACGTCGGAAATGAATTGTTCGCCCAGGGCATTAAGAGCACTCTCCCCTTTAATGCCTCTTTCAGATAATAAATTGATAGCGGCTACCGCATCTCGCACTCGTTTCATTGCTGCGTTTTGTCTGAGAGGTACTTGCTTATTATCATGCGATAGCTGCTCAATCAAGGTCACACCTTTCATGAATTTACTTTTGGGCTTATCTTTTTCATCCAGAAAATAAAAGTAATCAGCTTTATTGATATAGACTTCATAATTACCATTATTCAATCGATCAATCTTGTAATCTGGTATTTTGATTAAGCCTTTTTGTCGTCTACCATACTCAACTTCCACATAGATGCCTGTCATGGTATCTTTTTTAATTTGCCACGGCTCAACGACCAACCTAATATCTGGATTGGAAATTTTTTCATCTTGAATTTTTTGAAATTCACTCACAACTTCCGCTAGATTATAGACAACCTGATTATGCGTTAAGCGCTCTGCAATATTTTCTAGTGAGTATTTACGTTTCTTGTTTGACATGGAATCATCACGTGCAGGACGTTGTTGTGGAAAATCTAGCAATTTATACTTGGCATACTTACCTGAAAAATCTATCCCAACATTTAACAGTTTTGCTTTCGTTTTAAACTCTTCAATGTCTTTTGCGTGTTTCATCAAAAAGTCTAGGCGCTCTTTTATCGTCACACGATAATTATTTTTATTGCGCCATTTTTGATATTTGGTGTAAGAATTTCTTTTTGCATCATCTAACACCATTGCTCCCGCAAAGTCTGCCTGCTTATCCGAAATATTTCTTAAAAGGCTTGGCGTTCCTTTTTGCCATCTAAATTTTTTTAAGTCCACAAAATTTGTCGCATTGAAAATAATATGATTGTGGATATGCTCCTGGTCGACATGAGTAGCGATCACAAATTCATGCGACCCACCAGTCAGTTCTAAAATCGTTTGTCGACCAATCTCATGAATTTGTTCAGGGGTTAGATTATCTTTTGGATCAAACGATTGGATAAGATGTCTAGCAAGGACTTCATTTTTTCTTTCAGTTTTCAAAGTTTCTCGTGCAAAATTTCTTGTGAGCATCATTTCATAATCCGCATTGTTCAAGTAATTTATTTTATGGCTTGATGTCAAAACCAACTCGTCAGTTTTATCAGGATTCAAAATATACTTGATCGCTCGCTTCAAATTATTTTCGGATTTGATTGTTTTCGTTTTTGTAATTGGCATCAGTCCTGCTCCAAACTTTTTAAATGTTTTTTGAAAGTATCTAAAATATCTTTTTCGATTTTGGCGTAAATATTTTTGAGTGCCTCAACCTCATTTTGTAAATTCAAAATATCTGCTTGTTGCGTTTCATCATTTTCATTTGTGTGCTTTGCTATCTGGTTGATATTTCGACCAATCATGTTTAATTCATAATTTGTCCTGCCAAATTGCCCAAGGATTTCACGGTACTCATCAAAATTGACTGTGACGATTGCGCCATAAAGTGCTTGCTTGCGAATATAATTTGTCAATGTCCACATTTTGGCGGCAGCCATTTTATTTTTGATAAATTCTTTTTCTTCTTGCGTTACCATAATTAATATTGATTTGTCTCTGTAACGATTTTTTTCGGGCATTTCATCTCTCCATTTCTAAATTTTGGCGCCCACTCGCTGCGCTCGTCAGACAAAAAGCGTGCTGCGCACAGTCCCCTCAGGGGGAGCTTTTTATCTGGCAAGCATAGCAAGTGTATATACACTTACGAAAAATAAAAGAAAAAAGAAATAACAAAAACTTGCGTTTTTGCGATTTCCTTTTTCGTTTTATTCATTTTGGGGAAATCCCCAAACCCCTTTTTTGAATTTCTTAACAGAAATTTTTTTAAGAGTTTTTAAAATATTGGTTCTAAATTTTCATCTATATTTTGAAAAGAGTGAACCAATTCTTGCAATTCTGCCTCAAATTTTTCTTCCGAAATCGCCTCAAGATAGGCGACACTTTGACGAAGTTCTTCAATATCAAGTGCCATAAATTCCGCATTAACAGTTTCATAAGTTTCTGCCAAATCATTTAATTCAGCCTGTACTTTTTTCTTGCTGGGCAAGTTTTCTAAGTCATCTTTGACAATGTCCCATACGTCACTACGATTAAAATTCATTTCATTCATGATAATTTACTCCATTTTCTTTGTCTACTATTTAAGATTTTTTACTCTTATGATTGATACTACCTCTAATGGCTTTTGAGATTTCAGGTGCCTTTTTGACTGCGTTTTTTATCTCCTCACTCAAAAGCCCTGCGTGAAATTTGGGCTAATATCAGGCTCCTTTTCCACGGTAGTTGCGGCAGCCTGTTTACTTTTAACCTGTTCAATCTCGTTTTGTAAAGGATTAACTTGAGCAACTTTTGTCATCTGTTTTTCAAGTGCCTTGTCAATTTTTTCAATCAGTTGATGACTTTCTTTTTGAACAGCTGCCATGACTGATTTTAATTCTGCTAGATCTTTTTTATCCATTCCCCAAGAGGCAAGATAGCCAAAAGAGTAGTCTGATGAATCAATACCATAGTGTTGGCTCACAACATAAGCAACCGATTCTGCTTCAAATTCTTGCCTGCGATAGGTTTCATCTCCAAACCTTGCGCCTGAATTAGTGTGTAACTCTGAGTGAGTAGCTTCATGAATTAGCGTTTTAATTGTTGCTGATTCGCTCATACCTGACTTCAAAACAATCTCGTCAAAATCAGGATCAAAATAGCCACTCGCACCATTTTCAATTTCTTCAAAACGTACAGGCGTTTGAATTGAATTAGTAATCGCAAGGAAAAGATTTTCGTAATTATGAACTGAACTTTGAAGTTCTGTGACTAATTGAGGTAGCTCCCTACCCGATGTTTGTGCAACATCAAAGACTGGTAGTAGTCTGTAAAAAGTTCTTTTTTGAACCTTACCATTATCATCTAACTTAGGGTTGCCTGCTTTATCCTTGAGGATATATTCTTGCGGTGCTGACCAAATATAGATAGCCTTTTCGCCTTTTGAAGGATAACGTCCATGGTCTTTTTTCCAAGACCCCGCACCAGCAATACGTGTTGCATTTGGATTTTGAGATAAAATCAGGCGGATATTATTTTCGGAGTATCTATGAAATTTAGAGACAAAGTTCAAATAATTTTTATATTGATCGCTGTTTCTATAATTTTTTAAGCCCTCTTGCATATGTTTTGAAAGTTTATCAATACTTTTTCCTTTAATCAATTCTACCACTTCCAAATCAACTTTTGGTCGTTTTAAGACCTCTAGTGATGCAATGTGTTGCGTGAAATTAGCCATAAAATAATTGGTGGCTGTTTCATTATAGGCTGACTTATCTTGATAAAAATACTGCTTAAATTGAGTAGTAAAATCTTCTAACTTCTCTTTTTCGTCTGCCAATACATAGTCATATCTAGAGCGCCAAACATCTTTTATAAAGCTCTGATAGGCTGCATTGACATCATAGCGTTCGATTTTGGTTATTGCTGCTTGGGAAGTTGGATTGATAAATTCTTCCCAACTCGCACGTTTTTCAAAAATTTCTTGTGCGATTTGCTTAAAATCCCATTCATAATGTCCTACTGAATTTTTAAATGTTTGTGTGGCAGATACATCAGGTGATTTATCCTGGATATTTTTTGCTGCAGCTGTTTCTAGCAATTCTTGAACTTTTGCTTGATCACTTTCTGTCTTAGGCGCATATTTGAGATTACTTGAAACTTTAAAATTTCCTGTCTCCGCTTCAAGTTCTAATGCGACCTTTCTCAAACCTTTAACAAAATAGTAGGTCGGTTGTTTTTTCCACTGACTAACTGCGCCACTATCAAGTAACGCTTGCGCTTCAGGCGTAATGGCTTTTGAGGCTTGATTTGATTTCTCTTTAATCTCAGATAAATTTTTGAGCGTTTCTTTTGCATCTTTCAGCTTTTTAGAATCATAATACTCAAGTCTCGTGCCATTATCGAAGGGTGTGCCAATAGGCAAGCCATGTGACTTGTTATAGTCTCTCACAAACTCTAAACGCTCCACACGTTGCTGCCAGAGTTCAATATTCTCAACACTTTTTACGAGACCACCGCTTGCGTTCAGACCAAGTTTAGCGTTTTCTTCACGCCATTCAAGCGCTTCAATTCGCTCACGTTGTTTCTTGATTTCTGCTTGTAACTCTCCTGCTTTGTCCTCTTTTTGATTTTGTTTCTTAAAAAATGCCCCACCTGTTCTCTTATCATTCATTGGTTGACCATTTGTCAGTTTTTGATGGTCAAAGACATCTTGAACTGCCGCACTAAATTCATTTTCTAGGCGCTCTAATTTTTGCCTAGCTTGAGTTAGACGGTAACTTTCACTCTCAGTTTTATCTGTTTGAGTGTTTTCTTCAGCAACAGTTTGTTCAACTTCAGTTGAGTTATTTTTATCATCAAACAAACTCAGAACACCAGTTTGCTCATCTAAAATTTTCTCTTGTTCTAGCTTAGGCAATCTTCTGAAATCAAGCTCTTTTTCTAAAGCCACAACTTTGTCTGAAGAACGAATTTGCTTATCAATCGCTTCATAATTATCTTCCCACCAGCTTATAAAACCAGTTTCTCTTGGGTTATCTACAACGAATGGCGTATAAATAACAGGTTCTTCTGTTTCAGTGTCCTGCAGTTCAGCACGAACAAAAAGGCGACTATCATCTGCCCATTCAAGAGACTCCGAATCTTCCAAAACTAATGTCAAATCCTGTGACTGTGGCACTTTTTCATTATCCTTGTAGCCTTCAGAAAATTCCACAGCCTGTAAATCAATCTGAACGTTTTCTTGAGTTTGTTCAACTCCAATATCTTTTTCTGGTGTTACAGCCGCAAGATTTTCAAATAATGATTCTTGTACTGATTTTTCAGCCTTTTGTTTTTGAATTTCTTGTTGGGTTTCTTCTTGGAAACGTGAACTAGAATAGGTCATATAATCTGCGAAAGGGAAATTATTCTCTTCTAGCCATTCTTGATAATGTTCAATAGCTTCTAAGTGTTCCAATCCCTTATCTTCCATGCGATCAATAACACGATGCGGCGCATATTGATAGTAATAATCTTGATTAGTATCTTTAATATCAATCCCCGATTTTTCTAAAGAAAGTTGATATGCTGCCTGCCACATCACTCCTGGTACAGAATCTGTTCCTAAAACAGGAAAATGCCCTTGAGAATAGATAATCTCAACAAGCTCTAGTTTATTTTTTGAACTGAGTTCTTTTTCATCACTGACCAACTTCATTAACTCGTCACTAGAGACGGCATTCTGGGTCAAATAAGCCTGTTCTAAGCTAGTATACTCTACATTCAGAGTATCTGAGGCATAAGTCAAGGCGGCTTGAACACTTGCGATAGAATACGGATTTTTAGCACCTAGTCCTTTCAAATAATCTGAAATTTGATGCGCATTATCAACAACGGTTTGAGCTGTAAAATTGTTCGATCTCAACTCAAGCTGCTTCATTAAATCAAGTTTTGGTGCTTCATCGATTGAAGAACTTAGACTGTCTCTTGATGCTGAAGTAGCTAATGCTTCAAATTTTGACAACTCTTTAATTTTTTCAATGCCTTCAGGAAATAAGGGTACTGTACTCATGAGATAATGAGCTGACCTGGTAGGCAGCTTCTCGACACTGAGGACATACTCCTCAAATTTTTTCTTGATTTGTGGCTCATGTTCTGTGATAAACTCTGACTGTTCTTTAGGCAAAGTATTACGAATTTCAATGATACCTTCTGCTTCAACATAGAGCGCTTTTTGGAAATCCAGCCCTGGATTTCTAAAATGAGGACTTGTTGTTGCAAATGGTGTCGCATAATAGGCATCTTTAGGTTTTGTTTTACCTAGTCTTGCACGTAAAGGAATGTACCAGTTTCGCTCATCATCATATAAACCGACAAAGTTACGACGTGTCGCTTTATCAATGAGTTGCTCACTTCCTGTTGCGGCTGAAATCTCTGCAATCGTTTCAGGTTTTAGTGTGGTTAATTTTATTGACATATTATCTCCTTAGTGATATGATTAGCTTATAGAAGTCGTACAGGCAGGATACGCCTTGAGTTATCCCACTTAGGTTAGGCGACTTCCTTTTTTTGTACCCAAATTTTAATATCAAAAAAATCCACGATCAGTTAAATTTGACCGTGAATTTTTCTTGTGTAAAAGTGTAAAGGTGTAATTTTACACTTTTACATCGTGAGTTGAAAATCATCTGCTTTATCCATAGAAAGGTCTGGATTGCTTTTTTCAATCGCTTTACCTGCCACAAAGTGACCGAGTAAATTATCGACTAATTGATTAGTTCTGTCTGGTGCGTTAAACATATCCAATTCTCTTGGTGCAACAATATGACGTTTATTAAGTTCAACTGCAAGATTTTCATATTCTCCAACTTCATTTTTGTAGTCATCTTGCCAATAATGTAAATCAGGGTCATTTTCTGCCATATCGGAAATTTCTCTAAAAGTATCCTTCGTTTGATCGATCAAATTAAAAGTTACTGCAGCTAATTCCCTGTCCGTAAGTTTGGATAAATCGAATACATCAGTGATAGATGAGGGTGCATAATATTCAATCTTAGATAAATCGATGTCATTGATTTGTCCTTCAACACGAGACATACTGTCATTAAAAGTGAGCATAAAATTATCTATTATCAGTTTCGACAAAAATTCACTTGGATTTTCAACAAATCCATATCTCTCTTGACTATTTAATAGCTTAAAATCTTTTGTATAGTTATCAAATCTTGCAAATTCTGCACCTGAAGGGGCAGTGAAATGACCACTACCATCACCATACATGAACATTTTCCAACCGTTCGGCAGTCTCTCAGACAACTTATCAGCTCTTTTTTGACTGACCATATCCGCCTCAATTTGAGCAATTTCAGTATATTCCTGATTCTCTAATGCCCTTTCTTGTTTCTCATCATAATCCACCAAAGCCTTTTCTTCAGCTTCCGCAAACTGTTCCTGTACCTCTACCCATTCTGCGTGTTCTTCGAGAATTTGAGGTCTATTATCCGAATACTCGACAAAATTCATATCACGATATTGACTATCATGAATAAAAGTTCCTAAATAATATTCTTCTACAATATCAACATCAAGACTATGAGGTGAATTTAAAAGACGTTCCTTAATCGGTTCTAGCTCTTTTTCAATATGCTGGTATTCCTCTACATCCAACACTCTCTCAAAAGTTACTCTAAAATTTGTCAGTTGCTCATTGAGTGCTAATTCAGTTTCACTCACATTCCTTGTAAATCTTGATATAATTCTGTTCAAAAAACCATTATTTTTTTCTGCCATTTTCTTGCTCCTTTTTGGTGTAAAAGTGTCATTTTACACCTTTTATAATTGAAATAATTCAAAATCTTTAGATCACCACATTGGTTTAAGTCCCATCTTTTTCAAATACTCAGTCCATTCCTCATTTGTCATTCGTGATGGCACATCTTTTAATTCTTCTAATCCCTCGTTACAGGCTTCTGTTACCTTCACAGCGACTTGATTAATTAAAAGATTTTTACCTTTTGACATATCTTTTGCCAATTCAAAACTGCTAATACAATGCTCTAAGGCATTTCGCGCCATTCCTTCATGTGTCTGTACTGTTCCTGAATCTTCAAACATCATAGTTTCTCTACTTTCTTTTTTAAAACAAATGTCCATATTGCCAAAGGAAGAATAATAACAGTTCCCATGGCAAGCCAATAGCTGTTTATCATAATCCCGTAAATGCACCACAGCACCGTATTGATTGCTGCGATGATTTGCGTCCCATAGCTCACACCACTTAAAGCCTTCGCATTGCTCCGATTAAGCCACGTCGTGCGAGCCTGTGGAGTCCATAACAGTAAGCTAGTTAGATTTGCTACAAATCCCAATACATTAATCCACATTGTTTACTATTCCCTTATAGTTTTGATTGAAAGACTTCAGAACTCTGTTTTTCCTGAAGTCTTTCTTGTGTCATTTCAGTTGCACGACTTTCTTTGACGATTTTAAGTTGGTCATTCCAGTCATTTTTTTCCATTCCTTTGGCAAGTGGTGGTAGGTGTGGCACAACCTTGAGAGAGTTAAAACCTAAATTTTGTATAAAGTGACGACCTGCCTCGTCGTTGTCAACACACAAGACAATCTTTAAATTCTCAAGCCCCTTTTCCTTCTCATCAAAGTAATTTAAATAATTTTCTGGTCTAACTATTTTTCCAAGACTATCAAATCCTTCTCGATGAATGACACGTGCATCTACGACTTCTGCTGAGATAGAACTTTTTTTTCGTCCTTCCATCGACACTAATCTAGCGTTATGAAGTGTTTCCTGGTGTAATTCATAGTAAGCCATCAAGTCAAGAGAGCTTTCAAAAGCATAAATTGTAAATGGATTATCAATAGTTGCCTCACGAAATTTATCTCTATCACCAATATCAACGGTTATACCTGCATAAAAACTTGAATTAGGCATAATATGTTTAAGACGTCCCTTTTTTTCATGACGTTCTTTATCGTAGAAAATCCCTTGTAGACTTACGCCTGCGACATTTCCCTCAAAATCATAATTTTTAAAGACCAGAACGGTCTCATTATATCCTTTCCCATACCACTCTGTTTGCGCTAAAACCTTTTGGGAGATAAAAAAATCTATCGTTTTATCCGATAGACCTCTGACTCTCTTTAAAAATTCTCGTCCATAAATCGACAAGGGTTCTTCTTTGAGACGATGAATATACGGCTCAGGCTTGGGGAGTTTGCTTAAATCAAGCGTACTGGCTTCAAGAGACAAAACATAATTTAAAGCCTCCTTATACGAAACATCTTTAACGATTTCAACTAACTTGATTGTGTCACCACTAATAGAACGTCCATTCCAATAAAATAGATTCTTTGCTGGCATAAAGACAAACGATTCATGGTCTTGCCATTTACCCTGATAGCTACTGCCACTCTTTTTTAGTTCAATTCCTAGTTGTTGCGCAACTTCTAAGATATTTTTACTTTTCGCAAGTTCTTTTCTGGTTGCCATTTTGACCTCCTTCAGATATTAAAAAGCAAGGTTATCACCCCTGCTAATTAAACTAAATAGCCGCACGTTTCCGATAGGCATCTAAATGGATAGCTTGCGGATCACTTTGAATTTTATTAAGTTCACGAATGACATCAGACTGCGTTTGATTAAAGTCAGTTAAACTACTAATAAAATTATCCTGTAAACCTTGATTTAAAGCCTTTTGACGAACTGAAAGCTCTGCAGTTTTTCCCTGCAAGATTTTAGCCAAGATTTCAGTTTCTTGTGCGTGCAATGTGGCGATTGTTTCTTCAATCTTTAATCGATAAGACGACGTCAATTCAGATAATTTCTGTTCAAGTGACTGGTTAAAGGTTTCATCTATCTCTTGCAGCGCTGCTTGATGTCGCCTATTTTCTTCACTAATGGCAGCTGCACGTTCCCTAGAAATGACCTCTTTAGCCTGTTTTTTGTCTGTTTCTTCCTGAGCTTGATACTTGTGAGTAACTCGTTCAGGGATTTCAGCACGCTTATCAAGCTCTGAGACCTCTCTATCAATCTTGGTTTTTTCTTTGACCATATAAGCTGATAAGACTTTTTTAACCTCATCTTTAAAACTATCAAGCAATTCCCCAACTTCTGAATCGTCGTATTGCGCTAAATCTTTTTCAAATTCTTGTGACACAAACAAATCTACTGAGTGCTGTTCTTCAACGCTTTCTGGAGACGTCTCAAAAACACTTTCCCTTGGCGTAGGGACATCATCATTTACTTCAATTTCTGGAAAAGCAACGTCACTACTAGCTGTCACAATAGGGGCAGGTGCTGAAATGACTTGTTCTCTAGGCGTTTCTTCTTGAATTTTCACAGTAACGACATCTTCGACAACTGGATCCTGTTCTGCTCTTGCCTCTTCGGTTTGAGCTTTACCACAATTTGAACAAAATTGAGCGCTTAACCCAAGTTCATAATCACACGACCAACAGTTTTTTTCGGTTGACTGAACCACTCTAGCCACCCCAATAGGAGGCTCAGACACTACAGCACGTCTTATCGGCTGTGATCGGGCAAACCATTCGCATAGGTCATCAAAATCAGTGCCGTCTGGATATGGCAAAGAAAGATGTTGATCATGAATGATGATACCTGTCTTATTCCTAATTTTAGTAATCGTTACCTCAGCTTGGCTACCTTCTTGATTAAGACGGTAATTTTCGTCTTCAAGCAAGGTGATAAGACCGTTGTAGTTGGTCACTTCTCGATCGATAAAATTGACTGTTTTTGAAAATTCATATCTAAATTTAGGTGTTCGGTTAAATAGGCTCATTGTTTTCCTCCATCATATTAGTAACTTCATCTAGGTGCGCTGTGCTGTCCTTTGGCGCCCCTTCTAATAGGTCATCCAACAAATCAAGCGCATCTAAAAATGAAACATCATAGGGCGCAATCTTTGCCTCTAACATCTCGCTTTTAATATCTTTAATCTGTTCATCAACCAATTTCAAATCTTGCTGATTTTTTTCAAGTGTTACAAGTAGCTTATCTCGCTTTTTGTGTAACTGTTCTAACCGTTTGTGGTTAGCTGTCACTTTATCTTTGTTTTCTGTCATTCGTTCCTCTTTTCTTTCTGTGTGTGGTGTAAAAGTGTAATTTTACACTTTTACACCCCTTATCATCAATTACTGTCGTGTGGCTTGTTTAAAATCTTTAACCAGATAGTTATCATCGACTTTTTTCAGCTCAAACTGATAAACCTGATTAGTTTTTTCGCCTGCAATATTAACCTGGACTAAAGCCGCAAATTGATTTGCCTCGCTCTTCCAAAGAGAAAGCTTATTGATTTCTGATTCAAGTGGCGCATCAGTTCCTAAACTATTGACCGCAAGACGTGCCTGCATATCAGCTGTAAGCAGATTTCTGATATTATCCTTTTGATTGTTAAGTGACCCAAAATTATTATAAGCACGCATAAATGCTAAAGCTGATTTATCCTCAGCTGTTTTAACAGGGATACCAATTGACGCCTTGTCTGACCACTTATCAATATAATTGACCGCAACGCCCCTTAATGCTGGCTCACAAATCTGAGTAACCTGATAACTGTCTTTCGTTTTCTCAACCATTATCATGACTGCCATAGGCATATTCAAGCCATTAGTAAGGGATTGTGTCGCATAGGCAAAATATTGGTGTTTATCACCGTGAAAGATAGCCATATCTGAACTTGTCGAGCTGCCAAAATCAGGCATCTCACTATCAAGTTTCATGGCTTGACCAAGCTCAACTGTCACATAAGGTTTCAGGTGATTTTTATAGTCATCAAAACTGCTGTAATTGACATAGCTTGCTATAAACTGTGAAACAAACTCACTTTCTGACGGAAATTGATGACTATTTTGTGGTTGACTTTTACTTTCTTTGCTGTGTACGATACTTTTTAGCATCTGCTTTGTCTCCTCTCGCTTACTACTATGAAGTGCCTGGTTAATACCGATAACCAATAAGGTAACTAAAGCAATACCAGATAGAACAAGTATCGTCACAACTTTCTTATAATCTCTCATAGCCTCTCTCCTCTAACCCGCAGGTGGAATACAAACATAAGTAATTGATGAATCATAACTCCTGCCATACTTTTGACAAGTTTGATTGAAGTTCGCATTTTGCTCATAAGTTGAAAACTTCTGACCGTCATCACTAACATTATAGATTACGCCTGTGTGTCCGTAAGGATTTTGACTTGCTGAACCAGAAACGGGCCCAGCTCCCCAACAAATGATAGCGCCTGCTTTCAAATCACTTGGTTTAGGGTTTGCAATGACCGTCCAGCCTTTAGCCTCAAACGCTGCTTTATTATCAGAGCCAATATCCTTAGCATTAAGACCTTGCAATTTTATCCCGAAATGTTGGGCATAGCCTTGATCGACCAGGGCATAACATTGACCTGAACCAATTTTTTTGCCTAGCTGACTTTCAAGGATTTCAAGAGAACCTTGAGCAGCTGTACCACCGCCGCCACCTGTAAAGTAGTTGTACCAGATAATCGCATTTTGTCGGGTTATTTTGACATTTCCCTGCCCATCATCAAGTGCTACGCCCTCATAATGCACCAACCAGTAATCTGCCGCATCTTCTGGTTTAGTCGCCTTACCTATATAGTCTTTAACATCTTTATAACCACCATTTAGTTCATATCCGAGTAACTTCAGCTCATTTTCAAGTGTTAATGTACTTTCATCACCTGCTTTAATCGACCCTTCAGAGGTAATCCGTGACCCGTTAATCGTATTAGACCAACCAGACCACTGAAAGATGCCTGCAACACCACCACTAGGATTATGAGCTTTAACATCAAACATTGATTCTCTTTGAGCGTTTGCTAAAGCACCTGCTGCACCTTCTTGCTTAGCGCCCTCTGTCTTTATCAGATAGCGGTTAAGTTCTGTCGCAACTCTCAAAGGCTCACCTGTGACTGGTGCTGTACCAAAACCAGAAGAATTTTCAGATTCATCAACACCTGATAAAAGTAGTGTAAAAGAAAATGTCACGAGCATAATGATTAAGCTAATCGCACCTGCTACACCACCTATCGCAAAACTAGTGCCACCTATTGCGATTTTGAATTGAAGGAAGTTTTTAATCCAACCAACAACCCCGCCGTTACTCACACTTGATTTGACAGCGGTATTGCCTGTTGCTGATTGAATTGTCTTACTAGGTTTCATACCACCAAACCTAATATTATCAACCTTTTTTGTTGTGATCGATTTTGAAAATTTGTTGCGATTTGTTGTGAAACGCTTAATCTTTTTAGCACCTTTAAAAACTGTATCAACACTATTTTTATGAGCATTGATCACGCTAGCGGTTTCAGAATCCTCATCAGATATCTTGTTACTACCGTAAGTAATAAGCGCTTGCTTACCTGCCTTTTTGACAACCTGACCTGCTTTTGTGCCACTAGGTGTAGATATAGAAGATTTGTCAGTTTTTTTGTCAGTGCTTTTTTTATCCAAAAAATTGCCAACTTTTTCTATCTTCTTTTTCTTAGCACGATTAGCTTCAGCTAACGAAAAGGCATCTGATTTTTTAGATGTCTTAGATGTTATATTTTTATCAAAAGCCTTGTTCGGTTTAAATTTGTCTTTAGGCTTACGTGTAGACAATGTTTTGACACCATCTTTTTCTTCCACCTCGTAAGGGACTTCTTTTTTAACGGAAAGTGCCTGTTCTAACAGGCTTTTATCATCGTTTTTTTCTGTCATAGGCTAGACTTTCGTGTTCATAATTCTAAATAGCTCAGTGTGTTTTGGTATGATATTTGAAAATGGTACAATCGCATTACCTGCTACAATCAAACCACCACCAAGAGGTGGTCGCCGTAAGTAGCTTGCCTGTTTAGGGGTCAATTTATGCGCTTCAACCAAAAGGTCATAGACAGACAATTTCTGTTGCAACAAAATCATAAAGTCTGAGTTAAAGAAGATTGAACGCCCTTCAGGTGTAGACACTACCGTTTCAGCTGACTGGGTCATAAAGGTTGGGAATGCCCCATACTTACGAACACGGGCATAGAGGTCGGCAGCCTTTTCTCGTAAGACAGGCATCTGATTGGGGTTCAAAACAATCTGAAACTCATCAAAGTAAATCCATGTCACAATACCTTTAGCTCTATTCTCAACTACCTTATTCCAAATTCTATCCATCAACACGACAAAGCCAAAAGATTTGAACTCTGCGCCCAAATTTCTGATGTTATAGATTGTAAAACGACTATTCAGATTGACATTAGTGGGCTTCGCAAACATATTGAGTGAGCCTGTAATATATAACCCCAAAGCCTTTGCCAAAGCCTGTGCTTCATCTGACGGCTTAGATTTCAATAAGTTATGCCAATCTATTAAAGAGGGCTCTGCTACCTGTTGATAGATTTCTGTGGTCACCTCATCAATCAATGTTTTTTGTATCGGGTCTAAACCATGAAGTAGATTGTCAAACAAACTGATCAGAAAGTCAGATTTTAATGCAATCGGACTATCACCACTTTCCAGTTCACCATCTTTAGGGAGGTCTAAAAGATTGATATGTGTATTTGAACCTGGTGCAACCGAGATAATTTGTGCGCCCAGCTCTATACCAATAGGCGTGTATTCTGATTCTGCATCCACGACAATAATCTCATCGTTAGGATTTTTGATATAAGTTGTAATCATTTCGTTTTTAGCAGCCATACCTTTACCTGAACCTGATACGCCGACAATGCCACCATTACCATTTTTCATACTATCATCGTTTCGATTGATGAGAATATTATTTCGGCTTAATAGGTTGATACCGTAGTATTTCCCATTTTTATGTTGCACGTCGGCTGACGTAAAAGGGGAGTTAATTGAAATGTTGGGTGTGACCAAATCACGTAGATAATTGCTTTCAATATCCACATAATTCTTACCGATTGGCAAACTAGCATTTAATGCCTCCTCCTGAACGAGGTACAAGGGCGCAAAGACCGCACCATGTTTACTAGCAGCTGTCTCAACTTTATTGAGATTATCTTGCAACTCTGCTTGCGTATCTGCCCAAAGATGAATCATAATCAGGCTTGAAAGTTGTTTATCACCTGTTTCTGTAACAAAATCAATTTGTTCATTGACTTCCTTGTAATCTTCTTGAGTAGATCGTGCGATATGTTGAACGGAATGACGTCTTCTAGCTGCTTTTTCCTCACGATTAATCATATCCATACCAACATCAGTAGCTTGGTCTCGTAAGCGTTGGTTTGTGTCTTTAATTGAATAAGGTGAACCATGGATTGTCAAAACCATTTCAACCCCTGTATCAATTAAATCTTTAAGCATGGTATCTTTGAGGTTTGTTGGATAATCTCGTAAGTAAATAATTTTATTGATTTTATCGTCCATTTCAAAATCAATTTTACTGTGACGAAACTCTAGGTAGTTAGGCGCTATCAAATCTTTAGGCGTTAAATGACCTTTCTCAATATCCTGAAAAGTACCATAAAGTGGTTTGCTTGGGCGAAGAATTTGATTCATCAATTTGAGACGTTCATCACCCGATAGTTGTTCAAATTTCGCATCAATTTCCCTAAGTTCATCACTAAAATCATCGGATATATTTTCCAATTTTTTACGTGCAGCTTCAAAACTATCAGCTTTCGTCGATAGCGTGATATGCCTTGATACAATGATATTGTTTCTGCCACGATCATAGTTATCCTGGATGACTTCATTTAGCTCATTTCTCAGAACATCTTGCTTATCATTTTGTAAAGGATAGCTAGTCTCAGCTAAATACTCATCTCGTGGATTGTTTTTCACAAGTATGGTCAACTGATAATGCTCATCTTCTGATAGAAGGTTAATTGAATCATTGTACTTTGAGATAATCGCAATCTTATCATCATCGGTTGCAGTGCTATAGGTTACCTCTCCCAATGCAAAAGTGCTTGAATACTCATTATCAACAATAGACATGACCCCGTCAGAGTTCATATCATGGAAAAATAAAGAATTTTGAGTGGTCGGTGACGTATTAGCCTTAATACGCTTTACCTTGCGTTTTTCAGTCTTTGTGAGCTTTACACGTTTTGGTTTTTTGATAGCCTTATTTTTATTTTTTAAAGTCATTTTTGGTGTACTTTTTAATCCTTCCTTGTTTATAGGTACGCTTTTGTACAGTTGTACCGAACTTAAACCATAGCTTCATGTAATGCTTAAAAGGTAGTCCATAGGGACGCCACATTGAAAAAGCAAACATAAAACCAACGATAAGAAACGACGGAATCATGATGACTGGCGTTGGCAGATGAATAAAAATAATATTCACAATACCAAGCGCAAACACCAAGACTGCCGTGACAATAAACAGCCATTGTGAGATTGTCATATTGCTATATAACTTATCACGCTTTGAAACATCTTTATATACTTTAATTTGCATTTACATCCCCACCCCAAAAAATCTTTTAGATACAGACAACGTCCGAACAAGTGTAACAAGAAAGACAAGCGCATAGACAATACCTGCTAAAAAGCCAGTAAGACCGTCACCTGTACTAAGAATGCCATTTTTAGGTATCTCAATCGTAATCGCTGTTTTGGCAAATATAGAATAGATACCCATGACAACTAAGATAACACTTGACTGAAAAGCATATGCCGCAAATACTTTGAGATAATTCTCTCCAATATTTTGATACTTTTTAGAGGCAAAACTTGCCATTGGAATAGGCGAAAAAACAAAGAGAAGATACATCTCAAAAAATCGAAGATAGAGGATAACCCAAATCAAGATATAAGCGACAAGTTGAACAACGATTCCCACTACCCAAAGCACCATAGAAAGGATAAGTTTATCTGGATTCGTGATAATCGCAAGAACAGATCCAGCAATGCCAGTCCCTGGTGGGGCGACAACTTTTGGCAAGATATTTGTCAAAATGTTAAGCGCCCCTCCTGAATTGACACCAATTAGCGACGTCAACCCATTTGATATGAGTAAGATAAACTGCATAATAATGGTTGAACCTGATACCATAAGCCCCGCAAACGAGAATTTAAAAGCGAGATTTTGGAACATCTTGACTGTCATCACACCGCCATTGGCAGTGTTAGCCTGCTCATACATATCCGCAATTTCTAAAATAAAAATGATCCCCATGATATAGAGACCAGTTTGTAAAGTACTCGTTGTCAAAATGTTTGTGACCCATTTAAAGACATCGGGGTTATAAGTCCCCAAGTCTTTTGAAAGTTCATTTACTACGTCCATAAGTCACTCTTTCTTATTTAGCAGCAGGTGGTGCTGTAATGATAAGCGCTACAATCGCACCAAAACCCATGACACCAAGTCCTGCCGCTAATAACCATGCGCCCTCAACCTTACCTGTACTATCCCCTTGACGTCCGCTCATCATAAATTGAATAAACCCGACAAGTGCCATCAACCCTCCAGCAACGACTAAGAACCATTTTAAATAGTCTACTATTGAGCTTTGAACGTCTGCCATGACAGGTTGGAAATTTGATGCTGTGTTTACAATATTGTTAATAAGTTGTGTTTTCATGCTGTTGTCTCCATAAGCTCGTCAAAACTCATGACTTTCAAGTCAATCATCTTGCCTGCTTTTTCTAATTTTCTAGTGTTGTCTTGAAATTTCTCAAGGTTGTTCTTGTAGCGTTTATAAAAGTACCACTTGCCATCTCTCGGATTATCCGAGAACTCCTTGGCATTCGGGTGCTTTTTGTAGTTGTATTTATTGACCTTAAACATCTCCGTAGAGGCGATGCTGACTAAGGCTTTTCGACGGCTGAGCGTTCTTACCTCAGAATAGGTGATCAAATCTCTCCCCATTGGTCGATGCGTGATTTGACCTCTATTGCGCTCTTTTGTATAAATCGTTTCTTTGCCTGCTGCACCGCTGAAGAATTTTTGTGTTTCATCTTCAGTTGACCCTGATAAATAAACAATAGAATCACAGTTCCCCACAAAACTTTTCCAATCATCTTTATACTCAGCTTTGAGCTGGTTCAATGACTGTAAGATGACCGCAATAGACATCTTACGACTTCTAAAGACTGACAGAGCTTTCTTGATATTTGGAATTTTACCTAAGTTCACAAATTCATCCAATAAGAATTGGATAGGGACAGGTGGGTCACCAAAATATTCATTATCGACCTTTGCCTCAAGCGTTTTAAATGCCAATAAAAAGACCATTAAGGTCAAGAAATTGAAGGTATAGTCCATATCTGGAATTTTGAGGAAGATAGCGTATTTCTCGTCCATCCATTTATCAATTTCAAGCGTGTCATCTTTAATGAAGTCTTGCACGTCCTGCAAGTCAAACATAGAGAACCTTGCTGTACCAATGGCAACGACACTCGAACGAGTTTGACCCTTGAAATTCTTGAAGTTTTGGAATTGTAAAACGGCATAGTTGTTGTAGCCAAATTTCTGAGCAAATTCATCAAACATGATTTCAAGCACGCTAGGCGAATCATCTGTCCGCTCCAGGTGTCTAATCAACCGACCAATATCAGCTAGGCTTGGCATAACACCGTCACCTTTGATTTTGCCATTCCCTCGATAACGATAATACAGAAAACTAGCCAATGCAGCGATTAACATTTCCTCTGACTTATCCCAAAATGGCTCAGATTTTTTAGCGTGTTCACCATTCGTTGCATCGATTAAAAGTGAGATAACTTGTTTGAGAGTGATTTCGTTGTGGATATAGGCATACGGATTGAAGTGATCCGAGTTCATCAAGGTATCAAAATCACAAACCTTAACCTTATAGCCATCATCTTCAAGCATTTTGCCTACTCGTCTAACCGTCATACCCTTGGGGTCAGTTAGCACAAATGAGGTGTTTTTTTGAGCCAAATTACTCATAATGAACGACGTCGTTTTCCACGAACCAGAACCACCGATAACCATACAATTATTATTTCGATCTGTGTCTACCCTACCTCGCTCATTGATACTCATATAAACGCCTTGACCGAGAATGATGTTTTGGCTGAAGTCTTTATCAGCGAACGATTTCATCTCTCGTCGAGTTCCCCAACGTGCTGTACCATGTTCACGACCAAAACGATATTGATGCGTGTCACGCATGGCGTAAAAGAGCGCCGCAACCGCTAAACAACCAACACTCGCAAGGACAGGTTTTGGCTCTAGGTTGATACTGAAGGGGTTTTCTGATAAGGCTTTAGGGAAATCTACTAAGGTTTGGCTGAGTTTATCATTTGACGTCGTAGCAGTACTTGCAAGATAGACCGCAGTGGCTCTATTGGCAAAGTAAGCAGCAGCTGTCCCAAAGACAGCATAGGGGACTTTTTGAGCATTTCCATTCACATCAGCTCTCCTATCGGACTAATTCATCAACAGGTGGTGCTGAGCCGAATAAACTAGTATCAAAGCCATCTGTTCCTTTAGGAGGGGCAGATTTAGAAAGTTCTGTGACCTTATCAGCCACTTTTTTATCAA
Organism: Pseudolactococcus yaeyamensis; assembly: GCF_054658615.1. Taxonomy (NCBI): domain Bacteria; kingdom Bacillati; phylum Bacillota; class Bacilli; order Lactobacillales; family Streptococcaceae; genus Pseudolactococcus; species Pseudolactococcus yaeyamensis. The sequence goes on along the minus strand of NZ_BAAGGP010000039.1, from coordinate 1,702 downwards.
CTGCTTCTTTAGTTGATTGAGAGACCTGCTTGTCAGCTTTTTGGGCTGCAATCTGTTCTCTAATTTTGGCTTGTTTGTCTTTCCCTGCTTCAAACTCGCCTTCTAAATCCTTAGCCGTGATTTGAGAAGGGTCTTTTACCAAGTCAACCATTGCTCGCTCTAGTGCTTTAGCCGCAAGCTCTTTATCCTTGGCAAAAAAATGTAGCTCAAATTCTTTAGAAGAAATAGGCTCAATATGAAATTGGAGCTGATATTTTTCTAAGTGATTTTTGAGTTGTCCGAGATTGACAGTTTCAGCACTTAGAGATTGAGGCTGCGCAATCATTTTGCCATCTGTTGCCATAAATGACATCGACTTTTCGCCAACTGTTTGACGTTCCCTATAATTTATAACTTTCTCTTTTTGAATTTTAGCTTGTTCTTTTCGGATAACTCGCTTAGAATCATGTGTTGCCGATGTCAATCCTTTTAGCTCATCCGTTAGAAAAGATAATACCCTTATAACATCCATAACCTGCCTTGGGACATTTTTAAGAATTCGGTAAATTTCTTGTTGTTCTTCCATTGACCACTTCCTTATTCATTGCTTTCTGCTTGAGAGACGAGGTTATTAAAATCATTTGGCATCGTCGCTTCAAGCGGATGCGGTGTTTCTTCATCTTCATTGCCCTCGTTTAATTTATCTCCGAAATAATCCGCAAGCGCTAGAAAAAGATTGTTTGCGACCTCATCTCTCAGGACAATCCCCTTACCCATACCACCATTGGGATTCCATGTGCGCAAATCAAATTTTGAATCTCCGCCGTTATAAGAAACTTTGTTCAACTCTGTCGTCCAACCGTTACGACCTCGATCAAGCACCGCAATTTTTTCTGTTACTTCAAATTGAAAATCAGAATTGCCATTATTTTGAGTATAATCACGTTGTACCATGTTACTGTTCCTTTCTAAAATTGAGGTGTAAAGGTGTCATTTTACACTTTTACACCTTTACACTTTTACACCATTCATCTGATTGGAAAAAACAAGCGCTAATCCTGCGCTTGTCATCATAACAATCAAAATCCAAAAATACTTTTTGAATTTTTTCATCGTTTATCTTCTAAATCTCCTAACTTTTTTGGCGATTGCATAGCGTTTGAAATAACCGACAAAGACAATAATCGTAAAGCCTAAGCCAGTCATCAAAGCGGCTTTTTGTTCGCCTGTCATCGGTAAGGTACCTTTAGGCGCATCAGTCTTAGGTAGCGCTGCATCTCGCTTAGCGTGCCACTTATCTTTGTCACCTACTTTAGTACCAGAAGTCACACCAACCGCAGATACCGTGATTTCATCCGCATGCGTTTCACCTTCGGCTAACTTGTCAAGTGTACCTGTACCAGAGATAAACTCGCCGACTTGGAGTACAAGGAGTTTGCCATCGAGTTCAAATTCGCCTGACTTATTGATCGTGAGTACCTTGTCCTTGTAAGTCCATTTAAGCGCCTTGACGTCCTGTTTTCCGTCAATCGTCTTATCTGTGGCTTGGATTTGCGTGAGTGGCTCTGAGCCATTGTTCGTGATTTTGAAATAGATAGTCGTTGCTTTATCATCTAGCGTGACCGCAGTTTCAACCGTATCCGCATCGCCTTTGCCGAGATTATCAGGTTTATCAGCGTTGTTGCCTACACCTACTTGGTTAATCGCTTCACTCGATTTCTCG
>NZ_BAAGGP010000038.1:0-25700 GCF_054658615.1 Pseudolactococcus yaeyamensis | reverse complement strand
AGCACAAGTCCTTGATAGCACTTGCGAAAAAATGAATTTTTCGTAGGCTTATTTAGTGTACCTTAGTTTCATAAATCTTGTAAAATAAATTTACAAGTCTTACTTGACTTATTACCACTAGACTTAAAACAATGTCAAAGGATATTTGAGTTGACGAGACTACTTGCCTAACTTAAGGTGTTGATTAATCGTCTAACTTGATTTGTTTGGCAGCCTCCTGATACTGTTCATGACCACCTGTCAAATTATAGACCGTTTTAAATCCCTCATGTCGTAAAATATTTTGTGCCGCATTGCCAGCAACGCCTTTATAACAATACACAACGGTCAATTTATCTTTATCAAGACTGGCAGATTGTTCTCGTAGCGCTGATAAGGGGATATGAATCGCATCGGGAATATGACTCTCAGCATAGCTTTCGGCTGTTCTCGCGTCAATAATGGTCATTTCAGTGTATTTATCTTGTAAAGCTAGCAATTCCTGAGGTGTCAGCAACAGCGCCTTGTTTAAAGCATTCGTCAGCGCCATTCCTGTATAGGCAACCGCATCTTTTGTCGTCGAAAAAGGGGGTTGCATAGGCTAAATCCATGTGAAATAAATCCTCGGCTTTTACGCCTAATGTAATAGTTGATGCAAAGACATCAATTCTTTTATCTACCCCTTGTGGGCCAATAATTTGAACCCCTAAAATGCGATGCGTCTGTTTATTTGCAACAGCTTTAATCACCATATCTTTTCCCGCCATATAGGCTGGCTTATCTGGTTTGATATTAAACAAAACAGCAACCTCATACCCTTCAGCTAGTGCCTCTTTTTCAGTCAAACCGGTTTGCGCAATGGTTAAATCAAAAAAGCGTAGAATACCTGTACCGAGAATACCTTGAAAACGTAGCTCCCCACCTGTCATCGCATCGCCAGCAATTCTGCCCATTTTATTAGCCGTTGTCGCCATAGGCCGATAAATCGGTTTGCCAGTAATCACATGAAAACTCTCAGCCACATCGCCAACCGCATAAACACCCTCAAGATTAGTCTGCATGGTCGTATCTATCGCAATCGCACCCGTTTCGCCTAGAGCAACACCAATAGATGTTGCAAGAGAAGTATTAGGAACCACACCTGTCGCGATGATATAGAGATCAGCTTGAAGGACATTGCCTTTAGTCGTGACAGCTCTTTCAAGACGCGTCTCGCCACTAACTTCAGCAATCGTTTCTTCCGCTCGAAACGCAATGCCTTGCTTGCGCATCTCATCTTCAATCCGAACCGCCATATCCCAATCCAAATGTGGCATGGGGTGTTGGCTACGTTGCAAAACAGTCACGTCAAGACCTTGTGCTTTCAGCTGTTCAGCCATCTCTAGTCCAATATAGCCAGCACCAACAACAACAGCTGTTTTGGGCTGTTGATGATTGATGAATGACTTGATAACTTGACCACTGTGAATATTTCTAACCTGAAAAACATTATCAAAAGTGTGACCTTGAAAAACTTCTGGTGTCTGATAGCTAGCACCTGTCGCAAAAACAAGTAAATCATAGGTGTCCTCAAAAATCTCGTCCGTCAAAAGATTTTTCACCAAGGCCGTTTTAGCTGCGTGATCAATGCGCAAGACTTCATGCGACGTGTGAACGTCAACGTTATGACGTGCCTTAAACCATTTGGCGTCACGTGGCGTCAACTCGTCAAAATCCCCAACTTCTCCTCCGACAGCATAAGGAATGCCACAAACGGCGTAGGAAATGTCTGTATCTTTGTCATAGAGCGTAATTATCGTACTTTCAGAATTGCGGCGTGCCTTGGTTGCGACACTTGTTCCTGAGGCAACGGAACCAATAATCATAATTTTCATAGCCGTTCACTTTCCTTTTCTTAGCTTTATCTCCAATGTAACCAATTGCGCTGGGCTTGTCAAGAAAAAACATCATGCGCCCTTGCACATGATGTCTCAATCTAGTTATAAGTCTAAAATATCAATTAATTGAGTGACCTGATGTGTCGCTTTTACCATTTCTTGATTTTCTGGCGCAAAGTAAATCGTGTCAATTTCCGCATTTTGACCGGCGAGGATATCAATATCACGATCCCCAATCATCACAGGTTGCACTGGCGCATACTTCTCCAGTAAATAATGAATGGAATTTGGACTCGGCTTTCTGGCAAAGCCATTACTAGACGTGACGACCTCTGTGAAATAGCTCGAGATCCCTGCAGCAGCAAGAATTTCCAAAACCTGATCATTGCGATGCGAAATCATAAAGTTCCGATGGCCACTTTGGACAATGGTTGCCAGCACACGCTCAGCGTCAGGAAACAAAACAGGTGTCGTCAGAGTTTGGGCCTCTCTTTTTTTGTAGATGGCTGTAAAATCTGGCAGTCCAGCTGCAAATTGAGAGACTGCAAAGTCAGTCGATACCCGAAGGGCAGCGTAGACTACCTGATAGTCGACATTGACCCCAAAGTCTTCTCGTAAGACCTCATGAAAAGCCGTCGCTGAGGTTTGATAGTTATCAAGTAGCGTGCCACCTAAATCCCAAATGTAATCTGTATAACTCATGATTTTCCTTCTTCTAATGACAGTAAAATAACACTGACTAAGGTCACCAACATTGATATGCCCACCATTGCGTCAAAGGGCATGTCGAATAAAAAGATACTAAAAACGGCTGCTAAAATCGGCTCCATAGCCGCACAGACCTCTGCCACGATGGCAGACACGTACTTAATCGCGCTCATATTAAACATAAAGGCGATGGCCGTACCAATGACTGCGACACCAAGCGCCAGTAGGAGACTTTCAGTCGTCAGCGTGAAATCCAGATGCCAGACTGGATGGACACAGTTCATGACAACACCCGCAATCATCATCCCCCAACCGGTCACATTCATGACATCATAAGTCTGCAAAAGTCGCTTAGGAATGAGCGAATAGGACACCACCGCAACCGCTGATAAGACACCTAGGAACAAGGCGAGTGGCGACAAAGCCATGGTCGAGATATTCCCATGGGTTGTCAAGAAAAAGATACCCGTCATAGCAATCAAGACTAAAATCAGAGACTTGAGATTGGGTTTCTGACGCCGAAAAATGGCCAAATAAGCCAGTAAGAAAATCGGCGATGTAAACTGAAGCACCGTTGCGGTCGCAGCGCCTGCAACCTGAATACAGGCGTAGAAAGTCAACTGAACCATCAGCACACCAAAAATCGCGTAGCCAAATAAGGGCGCGTAATTTCTCTTATCCTGCCAAATCGCCAAAAACTCAGATGGTTTTTGAATGAGGGAAAGCATCAATAAAATAATCCCTGCCACAGTTAAGCGAAAGGTTGTAATCCATAGCGCATTTCCACCAAACTCCTCAAAAAAGAGCTGACCAAAGACACCTGAAAATGCCCATAAAACACCTGCTGAAATGGCATAAATCGTGCCTTTAAAAATGTTAGCCTTGCTATTTTTCATTCTTTTATTTTAACATAAATTTTGAGATTTTTTCACTTACCGGTCTCATTCTTAAAAGGCGTTAGCTCAATCACCTGATCAGCCACATTTTTGACAAAGGTCACATCATGTTCAACGACAATCAGCGCTGGTTTGACGGTTTGCAATAAGGTCTCAATCTGCTCGTGATTAAACACATCGAGATAATTCAGTGGTTCGTCCCAGATGAAAAGTTCAGCTGATTGTGACAGAGATTTGGCTAATTCGACCTTTTTTTGTTGACCCATGGACATGTCTTCGATTTTTTGATGGAAAACCGTCCGTGCCATGCCTAATTTTCTGAGATTATTGAGGAATGCCGTATAATCCAATTGATGTTGGTCTGAAAATGACTTTAAATCGCCTTGATTATCTTCATAAATTTGCCGGACGTAAGAAATATTCAGGTCTTTACTTTCAGCTAAACCAATCAATTTTTGGAGTAGTTGAGACTTGCCAATACCATTTTGCCCTGTGATGGCTGTGATTTGTCCGGCGTTTTGTTGCAAGTTAATGGGTGTGAATAAAGGCTGACCGTTAAAGCAAACTGTCAAATTTTCCTCATCTAGTAGGCATTGATGGTGGCTAGGCTGATAAACCATGCTTAACGCGTCAACTTTCTCAATATTCTTGAGTAATTTTTCTTTTTCAGTAATTTCTGAATACATCCGATGCTCTAGAACCTTAGCTTTTTTCATCTGACGGGCACTTCTAGCGCCGATAAAGCCTGTATCACCAATAGCGCCACTCCCCTTTTTACGGGGGTCACCGTACTTATCCTTTTCTCGACTACGTGACCAGTCAGCCTTATCGCGCGCTGTTTGTTTCAGGCGACCAATCTCTGACTTGAGTTTATCATTTTGCGCCCACTCAAAGTCATCGCGCTGTTTCTTCTGTTGTTCATAAGTCGAAAAATTCGCTGCTAGGAGTGCCAAACCATTGCGCTCAATAGCAAGTAAGTGATCCGAAACCTCGTCTAAGAACTGACGATCATGGCTGACAACGATGTAACCAGATTTACTGCGTTTTAAGTAACTGGCAATTTTAGCGCGACTAGCCGCATCTAAGTGGTTGGTCGGCTCATCAATCAAAGGAAAATTCCCCTCATCTAGGAAAAGGCCTGCCAGCAAAACTTTGGTCTGCTCGCCACCTGACAGCGTTTCAAATGGTCGCCATAAAATATCTTCTGGCAAGCCTAACAAGTTTAGTTCTCTCTGAATTTGCCAATCTGGCGCATCATATAGGTCGTCTAAAATGAATTTAGTCAACTGCGTTTTATCTCTTATCGTCTGAGGAAAATAGACGAAAGTAACATCGGCACGAATTCGACCTGCATATGGTAATTCGCCAAGCAATAATTTCATCAGGGTTGTCTTCCCCCGACCATTTCGCCCGACCAAGGCAAGTTTCCAGCTCTTATCAAACGTCACAGAAACATTTTCAAAAATCGCTTTGTCATCATAGCCAAAGCTCAATTGTTTTATGTCTATCAAAAAAGCACCTCCATTTACTTAAATCCTTAAGCTGAAAGTGCCTTAAAAAGCCTTGTTTTTTCTGCAAAATTGGCATCATGAAATAGGCCATGATGGTTCTGCTAGTCAAGGTGAAAAGTCCGCACAAATAAGCTTAATAAAAATTCGTTAAAAATTTTCAATCACTTAAATGCGCAATGGACCCCACCTCATCAGCGTTTGAACGCCGATACCCTCTTTATTTTTTCTCATTTTAACACAAAAAAACCACTTTTTCAAGTGATTTTCTTAATTTTTTTATCCTTTAAGTTCAATGGCCATATCAAGACCTTTGTCGCCTTGCATCAAACCATACATTTGCATAGGGATATCTTTAACTGGTGTTTCAGGGAATTTCTTAGTCACTTCGTCAACCATGTAACGAGCTTGTGGGCCAATCATGATAACATCTGCCTTAGGGCCTTCTGAATCAACTTCTGCAAGCCCATAAGCTTTAACATCAAAGTCAAGACCACGTTTTTCAGCTTCTTGCTGCATTTTTTGTGCAAAAAGTGAAGTTGACATGCCTGCTGAGCAGAATAATTTTACTGTAGTTGTCATTTGTGAGTACCATCTTCGTTTACAATGTTTCTTTCACTGCAAACGCTTTCCTTTATTTGATAAACTCATTATATACCAAAAATACCACTTTGCAAAGTAGTATGTGTTTTATTTGTTATGACACAGTCAATCTGTTCTGTAACGATTGCGATTACTTACCTGATTTTTGCCTTGTTCCAATGAAAATTTTGGCTCCTGATTATATTTCATGGATAGCACTAAGCCTATCCCAATTAGGTTACCGATAAGCGAACTACCGCCCTGAGAGATGAAGGGCAACGGAATTCCGGTCAGTGGCAGAACACCGATATTGGCACCGATATTTTCAAAAACGTGGAAAAGAATCATCATCGTAATCCCAGTCGAAACATAGATATAAAACTGATTATTGGCACGAATGGTTACCCGAATCATCCGATAGATGAGAATAAAATACAGTAAAATGACAAATGCTGAGCCGATAAAACCAAAATTCTCTCCGATTACCGTGAAAATCATATCAGACTCACGCACCGGAACGCTAATATTAGCGATATTAAACCCTTTGCCGTATAAGCCACCAGTCGCAATCGCTAGTAGACCCTGAGCTTGCTGATAAGTAGAGCCTTGAGCATTGGCAAATGGATTACGCCAGGCATCAATCCGTAGAATTTGATACTGATCCATACCAACTGATTTTAAAAATTCACGGCCTGCATCAAAAGTCGTCAGATAAATAATTCCTCCACCAAGTAGGCCTACAAGTAGCACAACTGGCAAAATCAGCCGCCAAGAAATACCCGATACCACAACAATCCCTGCAAAAATCGCCATAAAGACAAGCGCTGTTCCGAAGTCTTTTTGTGCGACTAAAAGCCCCATGACTGGCAGTGTTACCAGAAACATGAACAAAATCAGTAGGATATCATCTTTCAATAAGCGCTTCTTCAAGCGATTTTGGAAACTCACGACGACTCGCGCCATGAGTAAGATATAGGAAATTTTCATGAATTCTGATGGTTGGAAAAGGTTAGTGCCACCCAGATAGACCCAGTTTTTAGACCCCGTCAAGGAAACAGTTAAAGAATCATAAAACTTCAAGGGCAAAATCATCAGGATAATCCCCAGACCATATAAAATCGGTGTAAATTTCCAGAGCATCTTGGCATCGAAATGCATGACAACAAGCGCCACAACAATCCCTGCAATCCCCCAAGTAATCTGCTGGGTCATAACGTTCGTCACGCGAGCTGGATAATCATGACTCGTCGCAATATAAAGGACTAATAAACCTATCAAATTCAGTAAAAATGCTGGTAAAATCAACGCATAATCAATTCGGCTATCAAAAGTTAATTTTTGTTTTTTCATTATGCTTTATTATATCACACCGCACTCAGCAGTCCAATACCAGACTAAGCAAAATTTCCTTAACTATTTTGTCATAAACTTTCGTTTCCCTAGAAGTCTAGCCAAACAAAAAATCCGACATTGCGTCAGATTTTTTTCGTATTCAACAAGAGCGAGCTCACAATCACACTCACACTCGACAAACTCATGGCAAGCGCTGCAAACATGGGATTTAACAAGCCAAATGCCGCAAGCGGAATCCCCACAAGATTATAAATAAAGGCCCAGAAATAATTTTGATGAATCTTTCCGACCGTCTTTTGAGACAGCCGAATCAAGCTGATAATTTTCGCCAGCGAATTTTCTGATGTGATGACCACATCCCCCGACTGCATGGCGATATCACTTCCTGATCCCATCGCCACGCCAACTAAAGCGCTGGATAAAGCGACCGAATCGTTAATGCCATCTCCGACCATCATGGCATTCGGCGTGCTGCTGACGACTTGCGCTTTTTTCACTGGATTAGCTTGCGCAATCACTGTATCAACCTTGACAAGTGCATTGATTTTAGCAGCTGCCGTCTCATTATCTCCTGTCAGCATGGTTGTTTTGATGCCCATGCGGGCAAGGTCGGCTATCGTTTGAGCAGCGTCTGCTTTGATTTCAGATGAGAAGGTCGCAATACCTAGTAGATTTGTCGCAGTTGCTAGATAGATACTAGTGTCTGAGGATGCAGAAACGTCTATTCCCTGCTCTGCCATCAAATCAGCATTCCCCGCAAAATAAGTTTGATTTTGAATCATTCCTGTCAGACCACGCCCAGCCAATTCTTGACAATTTGAAACGGGCAATACCTCTATCCCTTTCAAAGCTTGTGCCAAGGGGTGGTTAGAGAAACTTTCTAAGCTAGCTAGAATTTGAAAGTCTTCGTCAGACCCAGACCAATTAGTCAACTGAAAGTGGCCTGTCGTAATCGTGCCAGTCTTATCAAAAATCACAGTCGAAATCTGTTTGCTGTGTTCAAGTGCGTTGGCATCTTTTATCAAAATACCATTTCTAGCGCCCAGACCCGTTGCGACCATAATCGCCGTCGGTGTTGCTAAGCCTAGCGCACAAGGGCAGGAAATGACGAGAACACTGGTTGCGTGCAAGAGGGCTTGGCTGATGTCTTGGGTGAAGATGGCTGTCAAGATAAAGGTCACTAGGGCAATGGCCAAAACAACCGGCACGAAGACTGCTGAGATGCGGTCTGCCATTTTTTGAATTTCTGGCTTGGTGGCTTGAGCTTCTGCCATGGCGGTCATCATTTGCGAGATAGCAGAGTCGTCCAAGGTGTGAATGACACGCGCCGTGATGACACCGTCTAAGTTGACTGCGCCTTCCATAACCGTCTGTTTCACTGTTTTCGTGACAGGTACAGCTTCGCCTGTCAGTGAAGATTCATCAAAACTCGCCTGTCCTGTCAAAATTTCTAAATCTAGCGGCACACGCTCGCCCGGTTTAACGAGAATGACTTGATTTTCAGCAATCGTCTCAACTGGTGTCTCAATTTCTTGGTCATCTTTTAAGAGATGAACCGTTTTAGCTTGTTTCTTTTGCAGACTATAAATGGCTGCTGACGTATTTTTCTTAGCTCGATTTTCTAGATTTTTACCGAGTAGGACAAGTGTGATAATGACTGCGGCAGATTCAAAATTGACTGCTGACGTGTTTCCCATAAACAAGCCAAAAACAAGACTAGAAACATAGGCAACTGTCGTACCGAGTGCGACAAGGACGTCCATATTGGCTGACTTATTTTTCAAAGCCATGTAAGCACCTTTGTAAAATCTAGCACCAAAGATGAATTGAACAGGTGTCGCAAGGAGAAACTGGATGATTGGCTTGTGAAAAATCATCAAACTGTGCACGTGCATGGTACCTGCAATCATTCCCAGTAACATGGGCAGGGTTAAAATCGCAGATAGGACAAACGACCAAAAAAGTTTTTTCTCTGCGCGCTCCTTTGCCTGACGAATTTTTTCGCGGTGTGCCTTATCATCAACAATCGCACCATAGCCCGCTTGTCGAACTGTCTCTATCACAGTCTCAACATCGCAGTCATCTTGCATGACGACTTTGGCTTTTTCTGTTGCTAAATTGACACTGGCTTCTATGATTTGGTCAGAGGCATTCAGTGCCTTATCCACTCGCATGACACAGTTGGCACAGGTCATGCCTGTAATGACAAAAGATTGTGTTTTCATATCAAAAGACTTTCCTATTTTAAAAAAGCGCTGGTCTAAATTAAAGCCAACGCTTCGTCACACTATCAGGTTAAACCACTTTATAGCCCGCCGCAGCAACTGCAGCACTTAACTGTTCAAGCGGTGTCTCTTCTGACTTCACAACTGCTTCGCCTTTTTTGAGATTGACTTTAGCAGATACGACACCAGAAACAGCTTCAAGCGCTTCTGTCACATGTGCCACACAGTGTTGACAAGTCATGCCTTCAATTTTTAAATGTGTTTTAATCATGAGATAACCTCCATTACTTTCATATCATCAATTGCATGATCATGATCACAAGTACATGCACTGAACTTTTCTAAACAATCACAAGTCACATGACAAGCCGGTGTCTTAGCCGTTAATGCCTCACTAATCATTTGCAGATTTTCTGCAGTAAGTTTGGCATCATCAATTAAATTAACCAAAACATCGACGTGTTTTTTGGCACAAACCTTGTCAAGTAATTCTTGCCCCATCAAACCAACTGCCTGACATTCAGACATAGTCGGTGTATAGATAAATTTCCGACCTGATTTTGTCGTGGTCAGCATGTCTTTTTTTACTAAACGCCCTAAAAGGGTCTTTATCGTTGCGACAGACCAGTCATTAGATGTTGCGATTTGACAGGCTATTTGATCAACGGATGCTTGCTCCAAAGTCCAAATCGCCCGCATCACGATCATCTCTGAGTCTGATATATTGACTTTCATATCACCACCTCTATTATAGTTTACACTTGTAAACTATAATTGTCAAGTTAAACTACTCCCTAATTTAACACTAGCATTTACAACTTACTCAATCTCTGGATTGAATCACCGCGACAATTCCTGATTTGAAGTCAATGGTAACAGGCAATTCATCAACAAACTCATTTGAAGAGAGAGAAAAGTTTGATGGAAAATCAGTCTTTGGTAGTTCATACTTGGCTTGCTTGATTGAGAATCCAATCACAGGAGTCAAACTAGCAAAAGCCAAATAAGTCATCTGTGGTATTTTTCTTAACATATGTTGACCTGGATTTACAAATCTAATGTTATTTTGTGCATCTAGGAGGATAATTTTAGATAATAACTTAGAAAATCTAGCTTGTAAGACTAAATAAAATATCTGAATTTCATGGTCGAATCTACCACCCAATCCACCTAAAATCAAGATATCACTAACATTTGGAAACAGTCTCATAGTCGTCAATATCGCAAGTTCTAAATCTGTATCATCTTTTTCAGCCGGTGATTGTTCTATCTGATCTGCATAAGCACGGACTGCCATATACTCATCTAAATTTAAACTATCAAAATCACCAATTGCAAGATGAACTGGAAAACCCGCCTGCATCAATCGATAGGCGCCTCTGTCAACACCGACAAAAAAAACATCTGCGCCTTTTGTCTGTTCAGCAATCAATTCCTCAAAATTTTCGGCAGGTCCACCTGCTAAAATGACTATTTTCATAAGTCTCATTATACCAAAAAACGCCCTAAGACGTTAAATTCTTTGACAGATCATGTAAGAAAATTTCTTACTTCTATCATTTTTAACAAATATTTCAAGCAATATATCTAAATTAAAGAATTCAAACTAGGCAAAAATATTAATCATTTATTATTTTTGCCCCTAGCTGTTGCTATGTAACTTACCGTCCCTTCGTTATCACTAATTAGCATGTCTTTTGCACCAATAATACAATATCAATCTTTACTGGGTGCGTGTTTCCAAATAGATTCATAACCACCTATTCTAGTAGAGTCGCCAGAATTTTCACCATTCATCGTCGTTCTCATCAACTCTAAACTATACCTTCTATAATTAGGATTTTTTGGCTCTGCACCAACATTGACTAATAAATTATCTACAAAAAATGCTGCTTTGCCTAATCTATCATGACTAGCTTCATATTTTAGGTCAACTAATTTTGCTGCCTCTAAGCCAAAACTAATATCTTGTTGATCAAAAACCGCATTATAAACTTGATAAAATTGTTTTAAATATTCTTCCTCTGATAAACCATCTTTAAAAAAAATAGTAATTCGGTAGTGTCTATCTGTTTTTTCAAAAAAGTCTGAGTTTGATAACTCAAAGCCGATATAGTTGTGGTTGTTATTCCAAGTATATAAATTAATCGCATAATTTTCTATAAAATCAAACTGATTTAGAATAGCTTCTATCGGTTTCGCTACTTTTGGCATATAATAGCTTGCTAGATAATCAGTGTGAAGATAATCATCATCCGTACCACCTGCCCATGCAGTAACACCATCTTGATCACTAACCATTGTGTCAAGAATTTTAGATTTTGGCTTATAGATATAAAACTTCTTATCATGACTGATAATTTTGAATTTTTTACCCGGAAATTTTTTCTCAAGCTGAATGATTAAACTTTTATCCGCATCTGCAGCGGTATTGTAATTATATTTTTTTGATGTCATGTGACAACCTCCTAGAATAGTAAAGACGATTGTAACGATGATGACTAAGCAACATTTTTTTAAAGTCCCCATGTATAACTCACCGTCCCTTCGTTATCACTAATTAGCATGTCTTTTGCACCAATAATACAATATCAATCTTTACTAGGTGTGTGTTTCCAAACAACACCATACGAATCTAGCCTGTCGAAATCTGTAGAATTTTCGACAATTAAATCTGAAGTCATCATTTCTAAACTATATTTTCGATAATTAGGATTTTTAGGCTCTGCGCCAACATCAGTTAGTAATTTATTTGCCAAAAAAGCAGCCTTGCCTAATCTATCTTGACTAGCCTCATATTTAAGGTCAACTAATCTAGTTGCCGCCAAGCCAAAACTAATTTCTTGTTGCTCACAAAGCACATCATAAACTTGATGGATTTGCTTGCCATATTCTTCCTCTGATAAACCATCTTTTAGAAAAATAATAATTCGGTAATGTCTATCTGTTTTTTCAAAAAATTCTGGGTTTGATAATTCAAAGCCGATATAGTTGTGGTTGTTATTCCAAGCAAATAAACTAACTGAATAATTTTCTATAAAATCAAATTGATTTAAAATAGCTTCTATCGGTTTCGCTACTTTTGGCATATAATAGCTTGCTAGATAATCTGTGTGAACGTAACCTTTATTGAGATAATTTTCATCTGAGCCACTTACTTTCGCAATAATACCGTCCTGGTCACTAACCATTGTATCAAGAATTTTTGCCACAGCTCTAAAATCATAAAATTTTTTATCATGGCTGATAATTTTAAATTTTTTGCCAGGAAACTGTTCCTCAAGCTGAATGATTAAACTTTTATCCGCATCTGCAGCGGTATTGTAATTATATTTTTTTGATGTCATGTGACAACCTCCTAGAATAGTAATGACGATTGTGACGATGATGACTAAACAACATTTTTTTAAAGTCCCCATGTATAACTCACCGTCCCTTCAACATTATCAATTTCAAGCTTACTTACCCCACCATTTGTACTCATGGCATAATAAACTGCCTGACGGACATCTGGATCTGGGATATGAAGCGTTGTTTTGTTATAAAAATTATTTTTGGTTTGATTCGGGTCTGTTTTGATTTGTAAATTCCAAAAATGATCGCCAGCGTCTGCATAACTTCCTGTATCATTTTTATCAACTAATAACTTATCCCTTGACTTATTACGCATTTCATTTTCAATCCGAATCTGATCCTTTTCAGCAGCAGCAGGTGCCCAATCTTTTCCACCAATTTCTTTGGCAAACTTGTCAGACTTATCAAGGTCTTTGTTCGGGTCATCAACATACCACCCAACTTCTGAACCATAGCCCTGTCCAAAACCATAAGTTCCTTTCCAAAGTTGCAGTCGATATTTTTTCCCATTCACTTCAAAGGCGAAAACTGCTGTATCTAAGTCCATACCTAAAGGTGACCCACCATATTCAAAATTATCACCAAAACCGAACTGGCTCTGTAAAGAGTGTTCATTCGTATAGTAATAATCGCCATCTGGCTGATATTCAAAACCAAGATGTTGACTAACTAGTCCTTTGACTGAATCAAAACCGCCTCTTTCTAAAAGCTCTTTAATCTCCTGAGTTGTTTTACCTGAAAACGAGTCAAAAGTCGCAGCTAGCGCCTTATCCCCGAGCAGACGAGCAGCTCTTGCTAACCAAGGACATACTGTTTTTAGGTTATCGGCAGGCAAATTGCTGAGTGTGCCTACTTTGTAGAGTAACCAAGTTCTTAGTGCAGCAAGTTCTGCCTCTGATAAACCTTGACCGAGTTCTAGTTTAAACAGCATTTTCATGATGAAATCAGTTTGGGAAAGAGAATTTCTTTCTTTTCTAATTGTTCCATCTTTATCAAACTCGAAGAATTTCTCCAAAGCTTTTTGATAAGCCGCTTTCCGTCTCAAAAACTTTGCTCTATTCTTTTCATACTCAGCGTTTTTTCCTAAAGCTGAGCTAAATACCACACCAAATAAGTTCTTATACCAACTCATATCCGCATTTTCTGGCAGATAATAATTACCAAAGCTATCAACCATCGTATTGGAAAGGGTTTCAATTCCTTGTAAAGCATAATTTAAAGCTGCTAAACTATCTTGAAACAAGTTGAAAGTCTGATCATCAAAAGCGTACAGTTTTTTGAGCTTATTTTGTTCCTTAAGAATATCTCTTTCAATTTGCGCAATCATTCTTTTTAGCTCGGCATTATCCGGTGCTAACCAGTTTTCGATATCATCTCCGATAAAAGGAAGCTCATAGAGTAGATGATTATTAGCTTGGAGTTGCATTTCAAGACTATCCAAGTCATTATTTTTAAGTTCTAGCATGCGTATGATACTATCTTCGGATAAAATCGTTTCATCAGCGACAATATTTTCAGCTTTTTTATAAGACGCTAAATCTTTTTCAACATCATCAACTGCCTGAGAAAAACGTTGAATCACGAAATCTATTAAGTCAGAAAAGAGTGTTTTCCCAGCATTATAAGCGGCACCTGACAGGTCTGTCCCCTCTCCTAAAGATTCGATAAGATGTGTGCTACCATGTGATAACCTGTCTGTTATCTCTTGTGCCGCCTTAAGATTTGTCTCTAGGACAGTTTGTAATTCCTGTGATTCAGATTGACTGTATGTTAATCCCATGGTAAACGACTCCTTTCTTCATGCAGTATTTCACGCTCATCATCTAATTTTCGAATGTTTTGTTTGCGGAAAAATTCAAGACTGTCTAGCTGTTCATTGAAAAAATGCTTGCTTTGATTTTGTAAAAACATTAGATCTTCTAGCTCATCTCCTAAACTTGATGATATCTCATGTAATTCTATCATGAGATAGAGTTCTTCTTCTTGGTTATATTGCAGTGTATCTGCCGTATCTGATAGCTGCTGTGCGTATTTACGAAGCGTATCATCTAGGTCGTCCATTTCTTGTTCTTTTTTACGAATTTTCAAATCATATTCAAAACGTTTGTCATCATTTTTATCCCTCATTTAAAGCGCTCACTTTCAGCTAAATCAACTTCTTCAAATTTAGCGGCAATTTCTGGAAATTTTTGTGCTTGTTCTAAAACCATTTCAACAAGGGCAGCCGTTCTATTTAATAATTCATTATTAATGGTTTGAGCTGTTGTGAGACTTGATAAGTTTGAAAAACTGACTGTAATAGTTTGATTTATCAGTGAACTTGTATCAATACCTACTAATTCACTGATTGCTGATTGAGCTGAACTGAAATTCGATTTGATTGTCACCATAACATCATCCTTTTTTGTTAATATTATTATTATTTTATATTTTTAATTCTGTATTGTCAAATATAAATAAAGTTTGTATTATAATTATGACTATCTAAATAGATTTTTCATATAAAAAAAACGCATGGAAACTTTTCCACACGATTTTTTTATCTCATTTTATTTATACAGTGATTTAGATTTGCCATACCACCAACTAAAGAAATGTTTTTGTAGCCAGGGCTGAAGCCATTTATCTAGGCCAAACGACCGACCTGACCCATTCATCAGGGCGATAGCGACAAAGATAAACCAGATGTTAACCCAGTAGAACATGCCTGAAAGGGAGAACATAACAGTCAAGGCTGCGGTTGCGGCTGCGGCAATCCAAGTGAAAGCGCCGACAATCAGGGCAAGAGCGAGCGCAACTTCGACGATTGACATGAATTTCTGCATGAAAAGCGCGACTTCTTTATTTGGAATCATGAATTTAAAGATGGGCTCTAACCAGTCGGGTACTTTGTCAAGGACTGCCATTGGTTCATGGCCGTAAGAGTAAGACAGGCCGAATTCAGCGGCTGATTTTGTCGCTTCAGCGGTACCAGATGTTGCGGCACCACTAGCTGCTGCCGTAGCATCGGCCACTTTTGTAGCCGTTTCAGCAGCACCAGTAGAAGCGCCTGCTGCTGCATCTGCTACGGTTGTCGCTGTTTCTTTGAGCCAAGCAAATGGGAAATGGAGGTCATTTGTGAACCATGATCCTTTACCAAACCAAGTTGAGGGGTTCAAGAGTTTACCGTCGCCGACCCACTTAGTAGAGGCTTCTGTTAACCAGACAAAGCCATAAAAAATACGTAGAGGAACCGACCAGAGGACATTGCCTAAACGTGATGTGTGACCACGGAAAAGATTGCGTTGATTCGGTGTATGGAAGAACTCATTTTTCAGGTAAGTGAAGAAATACCAGAGACTGCCGATTTGCAAGGTGTACAAGATATAAATCAAGTGTTTGACAAGCATGGCAAAGAATCCTGACAAATGCCATTTGCCCATGAGGGATGCGACACCCCATTTAGAGCCGACTGATACCATGGTGCCTTGATATTTACCGACAAATTTGTGCTTGTCACCACCTTTGATCTCTGCGATGATATTTTCAGAGGCGGTATGGGCTGTTTGTTCAGCTGCTTCAACGATTTGTGGGGTTGGCCGACCTGTCGCTTCTTCGATGAAGCCTGAAACGTCTCCTGCCACATAAATGCCTTGACTTTCAAAACCTTGCGCTTCCATGTAGGCGTTGGCTGTCAAACGATGACCACGTTCACTTTCAGCAAGACCATAAGCTGTGGCTTGCGTATTGCCTTGCACACCAGTTGTCCAGATGAGTGTGTGCGTTGGAATATCCGCACCATCTTTAATTTTGATGTGGTCTGCTGCGACTTCTGTAATTGCATGATTTAAAAGCAAGTTGACGTTTTTCTTGCCAAGATATTTGACTACTTTATCAGCTTCAGAACGGTCTAAAGTGTTAAGAATCGTTGGCATCATTTCAACGACATTGAGCGTGATTTCTGACTCATTGAGTTTATAATCACGCGCTACGACTTGATGCCATTCGATTAGCTCCCCGACCATTTCAATACCAGTAAAGCCAGAACCCGCAACGACAAAATTAAGCAAGGCTTTGCGTTTGTCGTCGTCATGTTCGAGTGACGCTTTTTCGACCACGGTTTCTAAATGGCGCTTGATTTTGAGCGCATCTCCCATTGACCATAAGGTAAAGGCGTTTTCTTTGACACCCGGCACACCAAAGTCGTTAGGTTCGCCCCCAATGGCAACGATGACATAGTCGAAGTCTAGGACACCACTGGCTTTAGTTGTGACTTTTTTATTTACTTTGTCTAAACCAATCACTTCGTCTGTCAAAATTTGCACGTTTTTACGATGGGCAAATAATTTATGCAAATCATATTGGGCATTCGTGAAAGGCACACGGCCTGCGGCGACTTCATGCAACTGTGTCATCATCGTATGATAGCTGTGCTTATCAATTAATGTAATCTCTGCCTCATTTTTTAACTTTTTCGACAAAGTTTTGGTCGCCTTAACACCAGCAAATCCAGCACCAATCACGATTATTTTTTTCTTAGACATTTAACATCTCCTAATGTTATAGATTATAATTTCTGTGTCAAAACGTACACTCTAATTATAGTCTTTTTAGACTCAAAAGTAAAACTAAAGAAACAAGTCACAATTCCTGAGAACTGTGCTTTATTTTCATTTTTTAAAGGTCTACAACTTTCTATTCTTTACCGCATCAGCTAAATTCTCATTTAAAAGGACAGGAATGAAATGGTAAATTTCGCAATCAGAAAGACAAAGATGACTAGAATGGTAAGGTTAATCAAGGAACTGAACATAAAGTCATGTCGATTAGATTTCAAGGCTTCAGCACGCGTTACCTCATCTTCATAGGTTTGTTTGCGTCTGTCAGACCAGTTCCGATAGTTTTGTAAAAAGACGAGACAGTTCAATACCAAACCAATCAAACACACAATCAAGAAAAGACCTTGTGACACACGACTTGTGAATAACGATGTATCTGTTTCTCGTGGCATCGTGATTAGAAAATTCATCAGCTCTTCCCTTCTGTTTTAGTCATTTTAGTTCGAGTCGGGCTGACCCATGTTCCCTTGCCAGCAAAACCAAAGACGGTTTTAATGGCAGGAATAAAGGTTGTCGCAATCGTCAAAGCATTCATCTGCCAATACCAGACCATATAACCCGGTGCAAAAATCAAGTATTTCATTTTAGCACCATGGTTATCAAGAGCAAGTGAGGCGACTAATTGCCAGACACCAACCATTGAAATAAAGGCCGAAAAGAGGAAAGTCATATCTAAGGTATGAACAAGTTGCTCTGAATCATTGGTAAAGACGAAATAAATGACTTTTAAAATGAGCCAAGTTGTAAAAATCAGATAGTAGAAACTCCATAGAATACTACCCGTTTGGTCGAGTAACATGACAATTTTAGGCGCATTTTTAATCGGATGTTTAGCAACCCGTTTAAAATTTGTCAACCAAGCCTCAGTCCCACCTTTTGCCCAACGTTTTCTTTGGTGATAGAGCATATTAAAGGTATTGGGAACATTCATGTAAAACATAATATCAGGAGCAAAAACAGCTTGCCAGCCATTAAACTGCTGATCCCAAGCAATTGAGATATCTTCGGTTGCTCGGTCTTGACGGAAACCACCACAGTCTAAAATGGCATCTTTACGATACATGGTATTGGCACCTGAG
Organism: Pseudolactococcus yaeyamensis; assembly: GCF_054658615.1. Lineage (NCBI taxonomy): Bacteria > Bacillati > Bacillota > Bacilli > Lactobacillales > Streptococcaceae > Pseudolactococcus > Pseudolactococcus yaeyamensis. Next base: position 7,541 of record NZ_BAAGGP010000038.1, on the reverse strand, counting down.
TAAGCATACATATTCCCTAAAACACCCATTTGTGAGCGTTTAATAATGCCAACAATGCTTGAGAATTCAACTGTCTGTGATTTTTCAACTAGTAAGGAACGGTTTTGAACATCCATGTTAGCTGTTACTGCTGCTGTATTTTGCCCCCCGGGGCTGAGGAAATAATTCATATATTTTTGTAGCGCATTGGGTTCAGGTACCGTATCTGCATCATTGCTTAAGATATACTCGCCTCTAGCGAAAGATAGACCAATATTAAAGGCATGAGCTTTCCCGTTGTTCTTATTAACCCGCAAAACTCTGAGATTGTCATACTTTAAGCGCAGTCTATCCAAAATTTCAGGCGTGGTATCTGTCGAACCATCATCACAAACCAGAACTTCATAGTTATGATAGTCGAGTTCGTGCATCAGATAGTCAATCGTTTCTTCAATCATAACCTCTTCGTTATGACAAGGAATCATGATTGTAATCATCGGTTCTTCTTTTCGAGGGATTTTCTTAAAATCCTTATCTAAAAATTTACCGACATAGATTGTCCGATAAAAAATACCACCTATCGTCCAACAAATCGCACCAATAATCGGATAAAGCGTTAGAATTTGAACAAAGATTGATAATGTCATCTAATCTCCACCCCGTTTTCTTTAAATAAATCCTCAATCATCCGATCAGGCAAGTTTTTTTCACCATCAACTGCGTAATATCTAGCAGATTCTCTTGATTTTAGATCTCCGAAACGTTCCGTGTACATCTTGTCTAAAATCGCTTTTCGTTCTGCTAATTTTTCGGCATCATATGTTTTCTTTTTAGGATAAACATTTTGCTCCCGATAATTATTTCTATAAAGAAAGGCAAGACTACAAACTAAAATTACCACGAAAGCCAACAAAATAGCGGAATTCAAGTAATCTGTCAACTCAAAACCATCTGTATAAGTCCAATGGTAGAAAGATTTCCAAAGATGACCAGCTTGAAGCGAGTTAAACAGAATAACGATGGGAACAACTAAAACGGCCAAGAAAGCCAGATTGAAAAGTACTTGGCGAATTTTCAACCACCAATGCCCTTTTTCAAAAAAGTTATCCTGCACAAAATCTTTAGGTTGAGGATGAGATTTTTCAGGTGTTTCTGGTACGTTATCCATAAGTTTCTTCCTCCTTTTCTACCATAATCTTCAGATTATACTTCTCATCAGCTAAGTAAGTTTTTTCCCTTTGCAATAGTGTTTGATGAGTTTTGGGGCTAGCATAATAACCTGTATTTTCAAGTTCAAGTTTTAATTCATAGAGTGCTTCTTTCATAAATGATGCCTGACCACATTCAAAATATCTGACTAATAGTGTCAAAAATTCAACAGAAAGATAAGCTTCAGGTACTCTAGGTTCTAATAAAATAGGCTTAGAGATAATCTCAGTCGCTTGCGCATCGATTGCTTTAATATCGACAGATAAACTAGAGATTAATTTTTTTTCAAATAGTCTTCTAAAAGACCGAAAGAATGGTCGACTACAAATCATATGCATAAACAGATAAGGCAAGATAAAGAGTAAGGCTGTCACCATCACTAAGCCGATTAATCGTGTGCCAAAAATGGCAAATGTTTGATGATTAAAGATACTGACTTTTGATGTTAATAAATAAAGCCAAACAACTACAGGTAAAATTGCTGACAATGCGCCCACAATGACTGAGCGTCTCGCACGTGCTTTTTCATGGAAAAGTCTAAGTCGCTCATTTCTGGCATACGATACCTTTTCCAAATCCTCTAAAAGCACAATAGAGGCGTAGCAGTAATCCAAATCGCTTAATTTTCCCAAAACAACCTCCTTTTTCAATCATTCAAAATGGGTTATTTTTGATTTTTGGGTCTCGCCCTAAATCAAAGATATTCTTTTTTAATAAAGCTGTTCCATTTTTTCTTGCTGACGAATTTTATCAGCAACTAATTTCATGAAACTTTTTGGATTTTTAAAACCATGTTTATAGTAGAAATCAATGTATTCAATTTCATCAACTGTCGCATTATTTTGGATGGCAAGTGAGACAATATCAGCTTGAGCAGCAATTTCAGGGGCAACTCCTTTACTTTGCATCCCTAAAATTTTATGTGTCCCTCTCTCATAAATCATCCAGAGTTCAAAATAACCTTCGCTACTGACATAATCATTTCTGACATAGACAGATTTACAGTCAAAGCCTTCTTCTTTGGCTTTTTCCAAACTCAAGCCTGTCATACAAAGTGTCATTTCTTCATCGAAATTCAGTTTATAGGTCCCCTGAGATTTGTTCAATTTCACTTTAGGTTCAAGTAAATTAATGGCAGCAACATCCCCTTGTCGAATCGCATCACTCACGTGGGGCACATAATTCGGGTGCTTCATATTTGTGACATTTGTAGTCGAGCAGTCACCAACTGCGAAAACATCTGGATGACTGGTTTGCATATAGTCATCCACAATAATCGCACCTTTATCGCCAAGCTCAAGCTGGTCAGCTGCCAAAAATGTATTAGGACGAAAACCAGTAGCATAGATAACACCGTCCGCAACAAATTCTCGACCATCGCGTGTAATCACACGACTAATTGTTTTCCCAACATTTCCTTCATGGATATTGGTATTTTCGATTGTTTCCTCTTGAATATCAGTGACAACAGAATTTGTCACGATATCTATCCCTCTCAACGCCAAGGTCTTCTGAACATCTTCTGCAACATCTTTGTCGAGATAACGGTTTAAAATATTGTCAGAAGCATGGATCAAGGTTGTTTGAATTTTAGCATTATTCATTAATTGCGCAATCTCGACACCAATCGCACCCCCACCGATGATAATGACACTCCGTGAGACACGCATAAATCTCTTGATTTTTTCTGCATCTATATAATTTTTGATGATAAATAATTTATCCCGAAATTGACCTTTTACAAGTGGTAAAGATGGATAAGAACCTGTTGCAAGAATCAACTTGTCATATTTGTCTTCAAATTCATTATCTTCGACTAAATCGACAACTTTGATTACTTTATTCGTCATATCAATGTCGCTGACAGAAAATTGTGTTTTAACTAGAATGCCCAAATTTTCAAGCTCAGAAATGGTTGTGTAGCTTGACATCTTCAAAAAGTTTGTATTCCCTGACAAATAAAGTGGAATACTCTGAGCAATAAATCCAATGTTTTTATTTTTTTCGTAAATCACAATACGTGCATCAGGGTACTCTTCACGAGCTCTTGTTGCACAGGCAATCGCTGCGTGTGAGCCACCAATAATTCTAATTTCCATACCGTTTCCTCTTTTCTGTCTTCCCAATTCAAACCACTCTCGCTCACCAATTCTTGTTAAATCTGAGTTTCCAAATGATAATTGATTATGATTTAATTATATCAAAAAAATATAAATAAATGTTTCTAAACCCATCTTTGATAAATAGAATGATTCTTACTACCTTAAACTCTTCCTTCAATTTTTCTAATTCAAGATTATCAAGTCTTTGGTATTTCTCTTTCTAAGATTTCAACTGACGATGACTTAAAACATGGCACTATTGACACGATTAAAAATGACGATAAATCACTATCAAAAAATGACGATTTTCTGTTATAATTTAAGATATGAAAACAATTTTGATTGCAGATGATGATCGTGCCATTTTAGCACTCTTATCTTATACATTTGAATCTGATGGCTTTAAAGTGGCATTAGCTGAAAATGGGCAAGCGGCTTTAGACCTTGCGTCAAAGCAAAACTTTGATGTGATTTTACTTGATATGATGATGCCTGAGTTATCCGGTCTAGCGGTGACCGAAGCTTTACGCCAAAGTGCCAATTACACGCCCATTATCATCTTGACGGCACGGGAAGATGATGACCTGAAAATTACTGGGATTAATTCTGGCGTGGATGATTATCTGGATAAGACGACACCTCAGCGGGAAATCGTGGCGCGCGCTAATGCTTTGATTCGGCGGGATCAGATTTATCAAAAGTCGAGTCAGGTTACCGAATCGCCAGACTACTATAACTTTGATGGACTAGAAATTGATCTCAAGACGAAATCAGCGAGTTTGGCTGACGCTAAAATTGAGTTATCAAAGCGAGAATTTAATCTTCTGATTTTTCTAATTCAAAATCGGGATCAAATTGTCAGTCGTGAGGCGATTCTAACTGAGTTTTGGGGCGAAACGCAGGATTATGAAACGCGTGTGGTCGATGTAACGATTAGTAATTTGCGCAAAAAACTGCACAACCAATTTATCAAAACAAAAAGAGGGTTCGGGTATCAATTCAGTGAACATCATACCAAAGACATTTAAGAAAAAGAAACGCTCAAAATTCAGACTGGTTCTGATTTTTTCAAGTCTTTATTTTCTGGCGACGATTTTAGTGATTTTGCTGCTCAATACGCATACGATGACAACTGATACAAATCATTTGGTGAATCGTGCTTATAAGATTTCTGATACTTTGAATCAATCGCCTGATACTAAATTTGATGAGACGGTCAAAATCTTACCTAAAAACAGTCAAGCTGAGGCTGCTCAAAATATCCAAAAAGGGGCGACTTTTTCAAGAACTACGACCGCCAAGAAAATGATCATCACAGTGCCAAATTATGAAAAGGCCATCTTGAAAAACTACATTCAAGTGGCCAGTCAGCGCTCCTCCACCTTATTTGAGACTGTCGTTGTGATTATTTTCACTGGTTTGATTTATCTGATTGGTCTGGGGCAATTTTACCTTGCTAATAAAAAAAGGCTAATCTTTGAAGCTGATACCATTGCCAAAATCAAGAATATCAGACGCAGTCCGCTGACACAGAGCTATTTGATTTCTGAAAATGATAATAAAATCACAACAGAGCTGAATCATCTCGGCGAGACCATTCAGCATCAGGCAGAGAGTTCAACACCTGCCAAGAAAAATCTCTACGCTTTTATCGAATTTTTCGAGTTTCCAATTTTTATCTATGACCTAAAAGGTACGATTCGCCGTAGCAATGCCAGCTTTCAAAATGAATTTATGGCGACCAAAAATCTGGATGTCTTCAGTCCTTACAGCGATGTCCTCCAGTTTCTGGTCAATAAGATGTTAAAACCGACACGACAAGAACGGACATTTTATTTCGAGAAAATCAACGCTTATTACACCGTTACGGTGCAACCTATTGAAGCCTTAGAACGTCGACTCATGGTGACGATGATTGATGTGACAGCCTATAAAGTCACAACACGTGCCCATACTGACTTCATCGCAAATGTTTCTCACGACCTCAAAACACCACTTGCTGCGATTTCTGGATTCGCCGATATTTTGGTCAATGACTTTGACAAACTACCGCCAGAGCAGATAAAGGGCTTTGCTAAACATATCGTCAAGGAAACAAAACGCCTATCAAGTTTAGTGACTGATACGCTTGAAATGACCCGTCAACCCATTCATATCAAAAAGAAAAAACTTAATTTGACTGTATTAGCCCATGACGTTCTTGAAAATTTTAAACTAGCGATTCAAGAGAAATCTCTCCAAGTCACGACACAATTTGATGACATAACCGTCAAATCTAACGAGAAACATCTCTATGCCGTCCTTAAAAATTTGATAGAAAATGCGATTAACTACACGCCGAATGGTGGTAAAATCTATATCTGTGTGACAACAATTTCTGGTAAAGTAACATTTTCCATCTCTGATAATGGTCCCGGGTTGACAGAACTTGAAAAATCACGGATTTTCGAGCGTTTCTATCGCGCTGACCAAACTCGTGAAGCTGAAGGAACTGGTCTGGGTCTTGCAATTGTCAAGAAAAACCTGACTGAGCTTGGTGGACAGATTGATGTTGTCAGTGTTGTTGGTAAGGGGACTACCTTCACAGCGACCTTATGATGTTTTCCTACCTCTTGATACATTAAAATCCAAAAAAATCGTGATGCGTGAACACGATTTTTTTGATTGTTTATTTCATGAATTGCCCCCAACTGCTAGGCATTCGCCAGTGATTAGGGCGGAAAACGATAGGGAACTGTAGCCCCTGTTAAAATTTTCCTTTTAGTCAAGCATCTCCTGTTCTTCGTCTTCATAGAGACGTGAAATTTTGCGATACCATTTGTAAAAATAAACGACGATAACTTTAGTAGAGGCATAGACAGGAATCCCAATTAGGACACCCCAAAAACCGAAAATTTTACCAGACGTCAAGAGAACAAATAAAATTGTAATCGGATGAATATTCAATTTGCTACCTAAGACAAGCGGGCTAACAAAACGCCCCTCAATTGTTTGCTCAATAACAAAGACAATGGCAACTTTGAGGACCATAAGCGGTCCTGCCACCAAGGCGATGATAAAGGCTGGAATCATGGCTAGAAACGACCCTAGATAAGGAATTAAGTTTAAGAAACCAGCTGCAATCCCAATAACAACAGCATACTTGAGACCAATAATTGAGAACATGATTGAGAACATAATCGCAACTGTTGCAGCGACAATCAATTGACCACGAACATAACTTGACAACTGTAAATTAACTTGTGTCAAGACAGTTGATGTATCGTTACGCCAAGCATTCGGTAGCATATTCGTCATATATTGATTGAGTGATTTTCCATCACGTAAGAGGTAAAACAAAATAAAGGGAAAAATCATCAACGAGATAATCACACTAGTCGCAGTTGATAAGAATGAACTTGTACTATTGACCAAAGTCGTTGAAAGATTTTTAGAAATTTCAATCAAATTGTCTGAAAAACTCGTGACGGCTTTTTCAATTTGTGGTCTAAATTGTTTAAACCGTTCATCGCCAAGGAGACTAGTAATATGTTTTTCGCCTGATTCGACATAATCAGGAAAATTAGCCGCAAATTTTTCGCCTTGTGTCACCATATTTGGAATCGCAACTGCTAATCCCCAGATAATCAAAGCTAGAATTATCGCAAATAAAACCGAAATTGATACCACCCGATTTACTTTACGTGCCTCAAAATAATCGACAATCGGATTCAATAGATAGTAAAAAACGGCTGCTAAAATAATCGGTAACATGATGACACCGAGAAAATCGGCAATCGGTTGAAACATAAAGCTCAATTTCGTCAAAAGCAAAATATTTAACAAAAAAAGCAAGACAACTGCAAAACCAGTCGCCACTTTATTATCTAATAACCATTTGAAAAACCAAGTCGTTCTAAAACTATTTTTATCGTTCATTATCCTTCACCTATCTAATCAACCTATTGCTTTCAATTTATGTAAAATTTGAAACAACTTTATAATTAATATTATAGCATACCTGATGCTATTAGCAGACTTCAAACTATTTTATAGAGCTTACACGCTATTAAATCTACGATAACCCCCAACCTTTAAAGCGCATACATCCTCTTTTCAGGCATATTTCAAAAGTTATGCTATAATCCCGAGTTTGACAGTTAAAACTAAAAAATACACCCCCAAAAGCTATTATATCAAGGGATATGATAGTTTTTCACAACTTCACACTTGTTGTAGACGGTTGGTTTTGATATAATATAAATATGGCAT